>JAHWJO010000042.1 GCA_019348365.1 Armatimonadota bacterium
GTTGAAATCCTCTGATCTCTATCGGTCTGAGTTCCGGGAGGTTTCGGGAGGCTTGCCTTCCGGCTCTCTCCCGGACCCAATGAGCAGCCGACGAAGGCTGTAGACAGAACCAGAAGAAGAAATCCCACGTATCGGAATCTCATTGAAAGGTCCTCTCAGAATCCGGAGCGGCCTGAAGCCGCCTAAGGGATGAGCATCGGGAGGGGCTGGCTGTTGAGCTTGAATTCCGCCCGGCTCACGACGCTATGTTCACAGCAGTCATCGACATGGGTGAGCACCACGCGGTTGATTTCGCCCTGCGCCACCAATTGCCTCAGATCCACGCTGTTACCGCCCCGTCCGGGAAAGCTGACGTACCCCGCCACTTCGCCCTCAGGATGGAGGGAATTGAAGACCGTCACCCGGACGCCGTCGTCCACCGCGTAGGGCTGGCGGGGAGGATCGTTCGGGTCTCGTGTAAATTCCAGGGCCAGTGTCTCCAGCGGCTCGTCCGCCGGAATCTGCAGGAAGGTCTGGAAGAAGGTGAAGTCGCCTGCCCCGCCGCACGTTCTCCCGGTTTCGGTGCAGAGGCGGGAGGGGATCCGGACATAGTGGAGGGTCTCCACGCTGGGGGCGGGAGTGAAGCCGGGCTTGTCGGCGGGCGGAATCGGCGGCGCCAGCCGGTACTCCGACGGGTGCCCCTTGTAGCTGAACGCGGGGAAATCCGCCATCCCTCCGTAGGCCATCTGCCAGCCGCTGAAGCCGGTCGCCATCGGCGCCTCCGTATTGCCCGTGTTGTACGAGGCCGCGCCGGTCAGGATCGTTGTGGCGAGGAGAACTCCCGCCCGTAAGCCGTTGTGCCTCATGGTGCTTTCCTCCCGTTCGCTCTTCAACGCGCAGGAACGAAGTAGTAAACGTTTCGCCGCTTCTCCACTTTTATGCCCGGATGCGGGATGAACCGGTATCGGTTGTCGCGGAGCACCATACAGCCCTCCGACGCCTGCGCCAGTCCCGCCAGGAACTCTTCCAACGGCAACTCTCGGGCGGTGAACTTAAAGATGAACGCCCGCTGGATCCGGGAATCCAGAACGAAGCGGGATTGCTCCTTCCGACGACGCCGGTACTCGCGCCGGACGGCCTCCCGGCGGACGCTCTGAAATTCCCTCTTCTGGATGGCATCCGCCGGATTGGTCTTCTTCAACGCCTCCGTCACGTCTCCCGGTACGGTCTGCATCTCCGGGCTGTATCCGTACATGCTATGGAGCACGTTGATCAGCAGCTCGCCGTCGATCGTGGCGCTCCACCGGAACGCCTCCATCGGGATCGGAGGGGACAGCCGCTTGTCCCAGCGAGCATCGAGCCGGAACGTCCCCCCGCTGCCGTCCCATCGATGGGGATAAATCCCCTGGCGATAGAGTTCGGCCATTTCAGGGGGAATGAACGGCTTTTTCGTCACCGGAGGCGGCAATAAAGGATCGCGGATTTGAGGAGTGGGAGAGGCATCGGGCATTGTGGAGACCGATGGAGGGCCGGCAGCGCCGGGCTTCATCTTCTGGTCCGCCACCCATAATCCGGCGGTGCCTCCCAGGATCAGCGCCGCTGCCACGCCGACCGCTCCCTGCCACCGGAAGCCGGGACGGAGAAGCAGAGCCGAAACCCGTTTGCGGGAGAGTTCGCCGAAACGGCCCCTGGCATGCGCCGGACGGTCCTCCTGCGCGTCCCTCATCGGCTGCGCGGCTTCAATCGCCGCCTTGATCCGCCGAGTAGCCGCAAGGGGAGTGGGGACGGAGAGGGCGGATCGGAGACGGGCGTACTCTTTCGCCTTTCGCTCGCATGACCCGCAGCGGTGGAGGTGCTCCTCGACCTGCCGCGCTGTTTGGGGCTCCAGCGTGCCGTCCGCATAAGCAATCAGCCGGGCATCGCTCTCATGCCGTCGAATCATCCCTCTATCTCCTCGTCCATCCATGGCTTCAATCGCTCCCGGAGCCGTTTCATCCCCCGGTGAAACCGCAGCTGAGCGGTTTTGGTGGAGAGACGCAGCACTCCCGCGATCTCCGGATACTCCATCTCTTCGATGAGCCGCAATAGCAGCACTTCGGCGTACGAGGGGTGGAGCTTTCGGATCTCCTCGCACACCCGCCGCTGGAAGCTCCGCTGCAGCAGATGTTCTTCCGGCCCCGGCGTCCGATCTCTCAGCAGCAGTGCGTCGAAGCACTCCGTCTCGGGTCGCCGCCGCCTCCGCGATGAAAGACAGACGTTCAGGGCGACCCGGTACACCCACGTCCTGAATTCACACTCCCCACGAAAGGTGTGCAGCCGGTGGATGATCCGCACGAACGCCTCCTGCGCCAGGTCCTCCGCATCCTCGACGTGCCCCGTGATCCGGTAGGCGAGACGATACACCGTCTCCCAGTGCGGATCCAGGAGCTGATGGAGCGCCTCGGAGTCGCCGTCTCGGGCGCGTTGGAGCAGTCTCGCCGAAGGGTTCAATGGACCTGCAACGGGGGTAAAGATCACGGGTGAGCCCTTTCACCCGGACCGATCCTCTTGCCGGAAGACGACAGGCGGATCGACCGGATTATGTCGTTTGGGCTATTCTGTTTCATTGGACTCCGGAACATCTCTCGTTATTTCACTTAAAAGCAAGAATTTCCAAAAACACTCCGTAAGTGAGGGGTAGGGGCGGGCACGCGCCTTGACTCCCCGATTCCCGCGCTTCTACAATGAACCCGTGATTTCTGCCGATTCGGATCCGGAGTTGAATAGCGAACGTGGGGGAACCTTTCCTCCGCATGAGTCCCCGGCCCCTGCCGATGACCTCGAAGGGCCGGAGGGGAAGGAGTGGACCGTCTGCATGGCGGTGCAGCAGCCCCGGCGGACCCTCGTTGCGGGCCTCCTCTGCGTCGCGGCAATGGTCGTCGCGTTTCTGGCGTTCCACAGCTTCGTCTTTTCGGCGCTGGTGGGCGCGAGCCTCTTCGGGTCGCTGTTGGACTTCTTCCTGCCGGTGCGCTACCGCCTCACACCGAAAGGGGCGGAAGCCCGCCACCTATGGCCGTTCGCGTTCATCGAATGGAAGCAGGTGAAGCGGCGGCTCATGTCGAAGGAGGGCCTCAGACTCAGCCCGCTGGGCCGGAAGAGCCGCCTCGACGCCTACCGGGGTGTGTTTCTCCGGTTCGGCGACGAAGACCCGGAAACCGTGCTGGACGCCGTTCGGAGGCTGCATGAGCGCTATCGATGATACTCCCGCTCCTCCCGGACGGGTCTCATGGCTCCGGCGGCTGAAAGACCGGTGGGAACAATTCCGCAAGGAGTCCCCGGAAGATGCGGAAGCCGAGGCGAAAAAGGCGGAAGCGGTGAACGCCCTGATCGAGCAGGTGGCGACGTGGGTGGACCGCCGCCGTCTGGAAACGCCCGCGCTCCTTTTTCTGGAGACCCACAAACCGTTCGCGTACCTGGGAAGCCAGTTCTTCCTCGTCGCCATGCCGACGGTCGCGCCGTTGTTCGGGCTTCAGCGCGCCGAGCAGCTGTACGCCCTGATGGAAAAGAGCGAGAACGTGGACCGACTCATCCAGCGCATTGAAGAACTCGTGGAGGCTCGCTAGTGGAACACGCGACCCCTTTCATGGCCGTAGTGCTGCTCGTGCTCTCCGGCATCATCCTCTATAACATCCTCACGGCGCGGGGCGGGCGCGACCTGTTCATCCGCCGCATCCCCGGCCTCGCCGCCATTGACGAGGCGGTGGGCCGCGCCACCGAGATGGGACGGCCTCTTCTCTTCTCCCCTGGCCTGTTCGGGCTCGGGGTGGAGACGCTCCAGGCGCTTTCCGTCCTCGGGCACATCATCCGCCTCGCGGCGCGGTACAACTCCCGCGTTATCGTGCCGGTCTGCGACGCGCAGGTGTACCCCATCGCCGAGGAGGTCGCGCGGGAGGCTTACAACCAGGAAGGACGTCCCGAGCTGTATAACGCCGACGACATCCGCTTCCTCTCCGACCGGCAGTTCGCCTACGCCTCGGGGACCGTCGGGATCATGAACCGGGAAAAGGTCGCCGCCAACTTCTTCTTCGGGGGCTTCTTCGCCGAGGCGCTCATCCTCGCCGAAGCGGGCCGCGAGGTCGGCGCGATCCAGGTAGCCGGGACCCCCTCGACCACGCAGATCCCGTTCCTCATCGCCGCGTGCGACTACACCATCATCGGCGAGGAGTACTACGCCGCCAGCGCCTACCTCACCCGCGATCCGGTCCTGCTGGGGAGCCTCGTGGGGCAGGACTGGTCGAAGGTCGCCCTGCTGCTGCTCATCTTCTTCGGGGCGATCCTCGCTTCGCTGGGGCTTCTCACGGTGCTTCACTGGATTCAGATCCAACTCGGCATGCCGGCGGGAGCCCTCGTATGAACTTCCTCTTCACCCCCCGGCCCGGGCCTCAAGTCTGGCTCTGGGTTCTCGGCGCGACGATCCTGTTCGGGGCGCTGCTGGCGTTTCTCCACACGCTGCCCGGACGGCAGAAAAAGCTGCTCATCGTCGTCTCGACGTTCCTCGCGGGCCTCTTCTACTTCCTGGAGTTCATGATCCCGACGACGGTGGGGGGCGGCCCTGAAGGGAACTTCCTCTCCGGAGGAGTGGAACCCCTCGCCGATTTCGTCCTCGTCATCGGGATGATGGCGCTGGGCCTGGGGATCATCAACCTCGCGCGGGTGCAGGGGCGCATCCTCCTCCGGATGCGCGCGGGGTGGCAGAACGCCTTCATCTTCTTCGTCGGGCTGATCGGCATGACCGTCATCGGCATCATGCACGACGTCTACCCGGCGGAAACGTCCGTCTGGACCCCGCTCTACAACTTCTTCTTCACCGGCCTGTACACGCCGCTGGCGAGCACGACGTTCGCCCTGCTGGCGTTCTTCATCGCCTCCGCCGCCTTCCGGGCGTTCCGGATCACCTCCGTCGAATCGACGCTGATGATGATCACGGCATTCATCGTCATGCTGGGAACGGTGGGCAGCGAGGTGGTGACGGGATGGATCCCCGAAACCAGCCCCTTCGCGATCCTGAAGCTCGACAACATCACCCTCTGGATCATGACGACGGTGAACATGTCGGCGCAGCGGGCGCTGCTTTTCGGCATCGCCATGGGGGAGCTCGCCATCGCCCTCCGCGTCTGGCTCAGCCTCGAACGCGGCCACTTCTTCGAACAAGAAGTCTGACTATTTTGGATTTTCGATTTTGGATTTTGGATTACACTCGCGACTTCTCACCGAATGATACAAGCGGGGTGAGTTGCGAAGAGTTATCCTACGGGAGCATGAGCGACCGCAACCCAAAATCGAAAATCCAAAATCCAAAATCGCCATGACTTTCTGGACTCGCAGGCTCATCTATCTCGCTTTAGCATTAGCGCTGGCGTTTCCGCTCATCACCAAATGGCAGGTGCCGCCGGAGGTCGGGCCGGAGGCGCGCGACCTTTTCCTGGCGGTGGAGCGCGTCCCGCCGGACAAGCTCATCCTCATGAACTGCCAGTTCGAGGGGAGCACCCTGCCGGAGAACGGCCCCCAGGCCCGCGCCCTCATGACCCATTTCATGCAGAGCGGCAAGAAGTTCGCCATCATCGGCCTCGATCCCATCGGGCCAGGCCTGTGCCAGGAGATGGCGGAAGACCTCGCCAAAAATTTCAAGCAGCCCTACGGCACCACCTGGGCTAACCTGGGCTATAAAACGGGCGGCGGCGCGTTCCTCAAGGGTCTGGCCCGCAACATCCCCCGCGCGATCCCCAACGACTTTCGCGGTGCTCCCCTCGCGAAGCTCCCGGTGATGCAGGGAATCCGCAGCGCGAAGGACGTCGGCATGGTCATCGATGTGGATCCGACCGCGACGTGGCTGACTTGGCTGGCCTACTTCACCGGCCCGTTCAAGGTGCCGTACGGCATCGCGCCCACAGCGGTCATGATCGCCGACATCTACCCGTTCCTGAACTCCGGGCAGGTCGTGGGGATGCTCAAGGGCATCGCCGGGGCCGCCCAGTACGAGCGACTGGTGAACGCGCCGGGGCAGGGCTTCCTGAACCGGATGCCCGTGTTCATGGCGCACCTGACGATCATCCTCCTCATCATCCTCGGAAACTGGTCTGAAATCCGGCGTCGGCGGGAGGCGCGCGCGTAATGCCGATCACTGCGGAAACCCTCACCCTCTGGGCCGGCGTCATCTGCACGCTGGCGATCTTCTCCCTGCTCTATAAGGAGAACCCGGTGTTCCGGTTCTTCGAGCACCTGTTCATCGGGGTGGCGACGGGCTACACCCTCAGCCGGGCCTGGTCGGACATCCTCAAGCCGAAGCTCTGGTTCGCCCTCGTCGGGAGCGGAGAGGATCCGGGCGGACGGTGGTGGATGTTCGTCGCCCTGCTGATCGGCCTCCTCTACTACGCGATCTACTTCCGCCGGTTCGCCTGGATGAGCCGACTGCTCATCGGGGTGATGATGGGATTCGCGGCGGGCCTCGCCTTCCAGGGCATCGCGACGAACTACGGCCCGCAGATCGCCGGTGCCTTCAACCCGCTGCTGCCGCGCCCCGGAATGACGATCTCCGGGCTGATCAACAACTGGGTGATGACCCTCACTCTCATCGCGGTGATGACGTACTTCTTCTTCGCGTTCGAGCAGCAGAACAAGGGGGTGCAGAACACCGCGAAGGTGGGCCGCTGGCTGCTGATGATCAGCTTCGGCGCGATCTTCGGGCAGACGATCATGGCCCGTATGGCCCTCGCGACGGGCCGCCTCTCCTTCCTCATCGATTTCTTCCGGGACCCCTTCGGCGGCGGATAATTTAGGGAGTAGGGGGTCGGGTAGGGGGTGAGGGCCCTACACCCTACACCCGACCCCCTACTCCCAATTGCTCATGCCCCAACCGTACCGCTATACTTGTGTGAACATCCCATACAGCCCTCAGTTTCGGGCATCAACGCGCCAGGAGAAGATCGTCCTTGAAGATACTGGTTACCGGAGGGGCCGGGTTCATCGGCAGCAACGTGGCGGAGCGTATGCTGGCCGACGGGCATTCGGTCGCCGTCCTCGATAATCTTTCCACCGGATCGCGAGAGAACCTCATCGAGGGAGTCGCTTTCCACGAAGCCGACATTACCGACGCGGAGGCCATCCGCCGGATCTTCGAGGCGGAGCAGCCGGAGGTCGTCATCCATCACGCGGCGCAGATCGACGTGCGCCGCTCCACCCGCGACCCCCAGTTCGATGCGCGGGTGAACGTCATCGGCAGCATCAACCTCCTCGAAGCCGCGAAGGAATCAGGGATGAAGAAGTTCATCTACGCTTCGACGGGCGGCGCAATCTACGGCGAACCGGATTATGTTCCCGCCGACGAGAAGCACCCGATCCAACCGATCAGCCAGTACGGCATCTCCAAGCATACCGTCGAGCATTACCTCTTCCTCTACGGCCAAAACTTCAACCTCCCCTGGACGGTCCTCCGCTACGCCAACATCTACGGCCCCCGTCAGACCCCGCACGGCGAGGCGGGCGTGGTGGCGATCTTCGCGGGGCTGCTGCTGGCCGGCAAGCAACCCATGATTTTCGGGAAAGGCAACAAGACCCGCGATTACTGCTTCGTCGGGGATATCGTGGAGGGGAACGTCCAAGCGCTCACGAAGGGCGAAGGCGAGATCATCAACCTCGGCACGGGCGTCCCCACCACCGATCAGGAGGTCTTCGACGCGGTGCGGGATGCCGTAGGCGCGTCCGACATCGAGCCGATCTACACGGAAGAACGGGTGGGAGAGGTCCGGCACATCCACCTTGACGCGTCCAAAGCGAAGGCGACGCTCGGCTGGGAAGCGAAGGTAAATTTCCGCGAGGGCGTGGAGCGTTCCGTCGGCTTCTACCGGGAGTACTTCCGGACGCATCCGCAGAAATAGGCGTGGGGATGAAGGCCGCCTCATTTCTTGGGGGAACTGAGGAGGGTTTTGAAGCCGGAGAGCCAACTTAAAACTGTGCAGCGATTCCGCCTCAGGGCGGCTAGAGGAATGAGGATGGTTTTACCCGAATGTTGATGCCGGAAGAATACCTGAAGAAAGTCACCGAGACGATTACCGCCCTCGACCGAGAGAAGGTCGATGCGGTCGTGGCGGAGTTCGAGCGCGTGTACCGCGAGGGCCGTCGGCTCTTTGCCTGCGGGAACGGGGGGAGCGCCAGCACGGCGTCGCACCTCGTCTGCGATTTCCAGAAATCGCTCATCGCGCCGAACGGGCACTGCCTGAAGGCGTTCGCCCTCACCGATTCCCAGCCGCTCATCACCGCCTGGGCGAACGACGCCGATTACGCTCAGGTTTTTGCCAACCAGCTCGGCGTGCTGGCGGAAGAGGGGGACGTGCTGCTCGCGATCTCCGGCAGCGGCAACTCCCCGAATGTGCTGAACGCCGTGGAGCGGGCCAAAGAGATGGGCGTGTTCACCATCGGCTGGAGCGCCTTCGACGGCGGCCAGCTCGCCCGAATGGTGGACCTCAGCGTCGTTGTGCCGGTACACAACATGCAGGTTGCGGAGGACCTTCACCTGATCCTCGGTCATCTCGTGTTCACTCAACTGATGCAGCAGATGCCTCAAAGCGCGGCGGCGTGACGCTGCGCGGGGATAACAAACAGTTGTCCGGAGAGGAGTTCTCCGCGCTTCGTGGAATCGAAGTCGAGGTAGCTCCACTTCAAGCATGCGGTCGGGAATCCAGGCAGCGCCCGGCCCGGTTCAGGGACGGCAAAGCGGCTGGAAGTTAGATAGATCGTTTCACACACTGGTCAGGGCGACATGGCTTCCATGGGAACCATGGCATCGGGTCGCTCTCGTTGTAATGCAGGATCTTTGACGCCCGGGAGGTGCTCATCGATGACACAAATGCGCATACCCCAACGACATCCACACGCTCTCGCGCCGGAACGCGCAGCCGTTGCATCCCCTTCCCATGCATTATCATCCTATGCATCTCCGTCCTATCCCATCGCGGAATCCGAATTTTCGGCCTTCATCCATCCTCAAGCCGATAAGCGATCCTATCTGGTTTTCAAACGGACGCTGGACCTGACGCTGGCCCTCACCTGCCTGATCCTGCTCTCCCCCCTGTTCGCGGCCATCGCCTTTGCCATCAAGCTGGACTCCCCCGGATCGGTGCTGTTCTGTCAGCCGCGCGTGGGCAAAAATGGCCGCGTCTTCGGGTGTTACAAGTTCCGCTCCATGCGCACCGATGCCGAAAAGCTTCTCGCCGAGCTCCAGCACCTCAACGAGCGCAACGGCCCTGTCTTCAAGATCACCCGCGACCCGCGCGTGACGCGACTGGGGCGATTCCTCCGCAAGTACAGCCTGGATGAATTCCCTCAGCTCATCAACGTCATCCGGGGCGAGATGTCCCTCGTCGGGCCGCGCCCGCCGCTCCCCAGCGAAGTCGCGACCTACCAGCCCCATTATTTCCGGCGGCTGGAAGTGACGCCCGGCATCACCGGCCTCTGGCAGATCAATGGGCGCGACGTGTCCGATTTCGAGCAGTGGGTCCGCTTCGACGTGCAGTACATCGATTCGCGGTGCGCGCTGCTGGATCTGAAGATCCTGCTTAGCACCCCGAAAGCGGTGATTTCCGGCAAGGGGGCGTGCTAGTGCCCAAAGGCGTGCCCTCCGTACGGCGCTCCCTGGTCTCCTCCGCTTCCGTCGCCGGGCTGTTCGGTCTGGGACTGGTCCCGCTGGGCAATGTAGCCGTCGCGCAGACGGTCCCCGGAATCACCCGGCAGCAGCCGTCCTATCCGCTCTCCGGTTACGTCCTGGAAGTTTCAGGGTCGTCCGCGCGCCTGAGCCTCTCCGCCGAGGACGACGTACAACCGGGCGACGAATTCTCCGCCCTCCAGTACGGTGAGGAGATCGCGCGCCTGAGGATCAAGCGCGTCACGAAGACGGAATCGATTGCGGACGTGCTGCTCCAGAAGCCGGGGGTGGTGCTCCGTCGGCTGGATACCGTCGTCCCCTCCACCGCGATCACGAAACCGGCCCCGGACCTCGCGCCGATCCCCCCCACGCCTCCGGAACGGGAGCTGAAGCCCCAGGCCACCCGGAGGACGAACCGGCGCTCCCGGAAGAATCCGGGGGAGATCGTCTCCCGGTCCGACTGGGCCTACCCCGCCCTCTCCACCCTGGCGAAAGAGAATTTGCTGCCGAATGTCGCGAGCCGGCAGTTCCATGGTGATCAGCAGTTGACCCGGGCGGAAGTGCGGGAACTCGTCGCGGAGGCGGTGCAGAACCGCGAACAACCCGGAGGCGCGCTGCCGGTCACTCCCGACCCCGGCTCGCCGCCCCCCGCCCGCGAGCCCGTCCCGGCGCCCTCTCCATCGCTCTCCAGCGCCACGCCCGGTACTCCGCCGCAATCCGGATCTTCGCAGGCATCAGCGACGGAAACTCGTCCCGCCGCATCTTCCCCCGAATTGGCGACGGGATCACGCGCATCTGTGGCTCCCGCGCCGGCCCCCACCACATCGGAGGAGGGCCGTTCATCGGGGTCACCCCGGTCCACAGTCATCACGATCTCGCGGATGGCTCCTTCGGAGTCTGCTCCTCCCACGGCTGTACCGGCAGGATCACAGGTTTCACAGGCCGATGCCCCGCCGCCCGCCCCGGCCCCGCCTGCCCCCAATGCCCCGGCTCCTCGTCCCGATTTAGCCGCAGTGGTGGATCCCGCGACCGAACCGGTGGACCGTCTGCTGTTCCATCTCGCGAGGGAGTACGAGGTGGAGACGGACCTGCCCGCGCCGAGGAAAGGCCCGGCTCTGAGCGCGATCAGCCGCTTCCGCATCGCGTCCGGCGACGGGAATAATATCGGATCGACCGGCGCATACCAGGGGTTGATGCACCTCGGCCCGGAACGGTACGCGGTGCTCTCGCTCTCGCGGGGCCGCCGGGAATGGTACGGCGACCATGACTACCCGTGGCTGAACGAAGCGTTCCTGAAGACGAACTGGCTCGGAGTGGACTGGCAGATCGGGCAGAAGGCGCTCCGGTGGGGTCCGGGATACTCCGGCTCGCTGATGTTGAGCGATGTCGCCCCGACCCTGCCGATGATCCGGGGCCAGCGCACCTGGTCGCTCGGGCGGATTCTGGGCCGCCTGAACGTGGAGCAGTTCGCCAGCCGCTTCCGGGAATACGGGGATGCCAAATACTTCCTGGGCCGCCGCATCAGCCGCGCGCTGGGGAGCAAGTTGACGCTGGGGCTGACGGAGACGGCGAAATCGCAGGAGATGCCGAATCCCGGCATCCTGTTCCTGCCGTTTCAGCTCTATCAGCGCTGGTTCGAAAAAGACAACAACGTCATCAACATCCAGGCCGGGGCGGACCTTCATTACCGCAGCGGCTCCCACGAAGCCTACGGCGAATTCTTCATCGATGACATCACGGCCCCGGCGGGCCTGAGGGACCAGGGGAAGGTCCCGCGCAAGATCGGGGTCCTCCTCGGCTACCGCCGCGCGAACCTCTTCGGGCGGGAGGGGACCGATCTCCGGGTCGAGTGGGCGCAGTCGGACCGGAACACGTATCTCCACCGTAACCCGTCCGTCTCGTACTATCAACGGGGCCTGACGCTCGGCCACCCCATGGGCCCCAACGCCGAATCGCTGATGGTCCGCCTGGATCGCCGGATCAACCCGAAGCTGGAGATGATGACGGCGGTGCAGGTCCTCTCCCAGCGGTCGAGCGCCCCGCCGGTCGCCGCCAAAGGCACCGCCTTCACGCTGGCCGCCGCGTACGACTTCAGCCAGGACCGCTCCCTGATCGTGAAGCTCAGCCCCAGTCGCCGCGTGGACCGGTATCAGGTCCCGAACCGCAGCGTCTTCGAGATGATCGTCGATTGGGCCTTCTAGATCGGGTCGTCGGGTCGTTAGGTGAGTGGGTCGTTAGGAGAGTCGCTCCTAAACGTCCGGATCATCTCATCTTCGATACAGGCATCAATATTTTTGCACAAACACTCCTGTATTCGGCAGTTTGAACGACCCAACAACCCAACGACCCTCACACGTTTGCTTCCATCGGGGGGAGAGCCCGTTCCACCGCCGCTTCCGTTGCCTGCGCGGGGAAAGAAACGGTGACGCGGGTGCCCCGGTGCATTTCGCTCTCGACGCGGATGACGCCCTGGTGCGCGTCCACGATCTGCTTGACGAGGTACAGCCCCAGGCCCGTTCCGGGGTAGGCGGGACCCTCCACGTTCGAGGCCCGCTCGAATTTCCCGAAGAGCCGGGGGAGAAAGTCGTCGGGGATGCCCACGCCCGTATCCTCCACCGTCACCTGCACCCGCCCCTGAACGGCCTTCACCTTGAGAGTGATTCGCCCGCGCGCCGGGGTGTACTTGATGGCGTTGGAGAGGAGATTGTTCATCATCTGAAGCAGCTTCGCGCCGTCGCCCCGCACCGGCGGCAGGTGAGGCGACAGCTCCAGGGTGCAGCGTTGCTCCTTCGCTTCGAGGATCGGCTGCATGGACCCCACCGCCTCCTTCGCGACTTCCGCCAGAGAAACGTCCTCCCACGCGATGCGCTGGGTGCCCGCCTCCCACCGTGAGATCTCCAGGATGCCGTCCACGAGATTCTGGAGCCGGGTGGCGTTGTCGGCGAGGGTGCGGATGAAGTCCTCCTGAAGCTCGTTGAGCGGGCCGGCTTTGCGGCCCAGCAGCACCTCGGAGTAGCCGGCGATGGAGGTGAGCGGCGTGCGAAGCTCGTGGGAGACCCGGTGAACCAGCTCCGTCTTGATCCGGTCCATCTCCTGAAGCTTCTCGTTCGCATGGAGGAGCTGTTCGGTGCGCCGGGCGACCTGCTCCTCCAGAATCCGGTGGGCGTGCTCGTCGCTGCGGTGCTTGCCGTAATCCACCCAGATGAGCGCGATGACGGAGGCCGCCAGCAGGGTCGCCAGCGTGATAAGGACCGAGAAGGACCCGACCGGCACCCCGTAGAACCGGTTGGGGTCGGGCGAAAGCGCCTCGCGGCCCAGCAGCGCCGTCGCGATGCTGACCCCCAGGAAGGTGAGGAGGATCGTCAGCCCGGTAAAGAAGAGCGCTTTGGCTTTGAGAGTGAGCTTCATCACGCGGGGACCTGCTGCCATGAACATTCAGGGATGCGGAAAAGAGGCGCTATCGAGGAGTCCGTGGGTTGCCGTTGGACCGGCGATTCAAATCGCGGCAACAACGGCATGAAGCATGTCCTGAGCAAAGTCGAATGGATCGGCCTGCGCCGACTTGACCGTTATCCGTTTGCCCAAGCTCTTTTCGGGTGTGCCTAACACGATCCTATGGATTCTCCTCCCCTGCGGGTTGGATATCCAGTACTCTCATGAGGGGTCGAGCACGGGGCGGGTTCCGTGCGGGTCGCCTGCCGCCTCACCTAAACAATGCCCGATGGGGCGCGCGGAAGCAAGAGCGGAAGATACGGAATAGCGGGGGGTGGGGTAGTTGTGAAGGGATGCTGACATCGCTGTGATGATGCGGGGGAATCTTCTTCCGGTGGGGCCGGTGGGTTGAACGGACCGGCAGTGGCGATCCCGTGTCCCCGGCGGTTTTGTGGACAGGGCACGGGATCGACATAAATCCGTCTTGTCAGCCGATATCAGTCCGGATTGGCGGAGCAGGGGGTGAGGTTTTGCCACAGGCCCAGCAGGTTGTTCTCGGTGTCTTTGAACAGGGCGTAAATGCCCACGTCGCTCACCGGCATCGGCCCGACCACCGCTTCGCCGCCCGCCTCTTTCACCTTCAGGAGGGCATCCTCGATCCCCTCCACCGCCAGGACCAGCACCGGAGTCCCCTGCACCGGGTTACGCGGGCAGATCGCCCCGTTGATGCTGCCGGGCTCCGTCGGTCGCATGTTCTCCCCGACCGGCGTGGTCATCGCCATCGAGTAGATCATGCCTTCCGGGTTGTCCCATCGCTGGATCTCCCACCCGAACGCCTCTTTGTAGAAGGTTTCCGCTCGATCCACGTTGTCCGCCGGAATTTCAAAATGCACGACGCCGTTCATCGTTCGTCCTTTCCGAAGTCTCATGCTTCCGAACCGAACCCCAAAGGGCATACTCATGCTTCCGAACCGAACCCCAAAGGGCATACCGGTGTCCGCCGTCGAAAGCGCCTCTGTCCTAACGATCATCGGAAAGGGAACATCTATTCTGTATAGCCGGAGTGAATCACCTTTGGATCAGGTAAATGCCAGGGTTCTGCTGCGGGCCGCAGCGGGGAGCGGCCCGCGCTTTAAGGGCGATTTCCGAAGAGGGTCAGGCCGCGCGGCGCGCCGCCGTGATGAGATCATCGGCCTGTTCACGGAAGATCGGGTTGTCACCGGCGAGCTGGCGGGCGTGGAAGGCCCAGGTCATTGCCATCCGGTATGCGCCCACCTGAAGCTGCCGCCGCGCTTCTGAGAGGAAATAGTCCATGCGTTCCGCCGGGGTCAGGGTTAAACATAAATCGCTCATTCGGGTCACCTCCACCCTCATTGTGGCTGTGTGGCCCTCTCTTTATAGAGGCGCGGCGGGAGAATTGAAAGTCGCATCTTCAGATGTTGTGGAGGTAATCGCACAACCCGGTTGGCGGGTTCTCTAAAGCGGTGGCACGATCTTTTGGTTTCCCCCCCGCCAGTCGGCATGATAGAACTGTATCACCGAATGGGAAGAACGATCCGGAGGATGCCATGCCCGATACCCTTCAGGAGGCCCTCGAAGCACTGGAGACCCTCCTGGCGAAAGCCGCGAATCCGAAAGTCGCTTGCGAGAGCAAATGCAACCGCACCATCACCCTGCAATACTCCCAATGGGATGAGCCCGGCGAATACGCCTACCGCTGGAATTGCGACGCCACCGCCGACTGCGGCTACGCCAATGAGCATTTCTGCCGGTTCCAGCCGCTCTCCGCCGACGGCTACGGCGAAACGCCGATGGAAGCGCTCCAGGAGTGCCTGTCGAAGCTGACGGAGATCATGGAAAGCCGGGTGGAGATGCAGCAATTGGAAGCGGAAGAGGAAGAACTCTGAATTCCGTTTCCCCTTAATCGAAAGACTGCAATCCGGCTTGTCTCCCCGGCGGTTTTCCGCGGCAGAAGGGGATCGTCTCAACAGGAGACGGGGGCCGGGGAGCGGAATGAAGTAGGGACGCTGACCCTGTCCCCTGGAGGTAGACTATGCTGACCCCATCGCAATTGACCGACTACGAGCGCGACGGCTTTCACGTGGCGCGAGGGTTGTTTTCCAAAGAAGAAGTCCGGCGCCTGATCGACCATTACATGGAGATGCGGCGGCAGGGCGAGCAGCCCGGCGATTTCTCCGGCGTGAACGCGGAGGAGGCCGACCCCCTCAAACGCTACCCCCGGATGATCCACATGCACCGGCGGGACGAGCGGAGCCTGAACTGGCTCATCGATTCGCGGCTGAACGCCGTCATGACCGATCTGCTGGGGGTGGAGCCGCTGGCCGTCCAGACGATGCTCTACTTCAAGCCCCCCGGCGCGCGGGGGCAGGCGCTCCATCAGGATCAGTTCTATCTTCGGGTGCAGCCGGGCACCTGCATGGCCGCCTGGATGGCCCTGGACCCCTGTGACGAGGAGAACGGCTGCATGCGGGTC
>JAHWJO010000363.1 GCA_019348365.1 Armatimonadota bacterium
CGAGACCGGCGAGGTGTCGGTGCTCCGGGTCGTCGCCTCGCACGACTGCGGGCGGATCATCAACCCGCAGATGGTGGACAGCCAAGTGCTCGGGGCGGTGACGATGGGGCTGGGGTTCGCCCTCACGGAAGAGCGGGTCGTGGATATGAAGACCGGGATCGTCCTCAACGCGAACCTCGAAGAGTACAAGGTCCCGACCGTCATGGACGTGCCGCACGTCCACCACGCGCGGGTGGACCTCCCCGACCCGGAAGCGAACCCGACGGGCGCGAAGGGAATCGGGGAGCCGCCCCTGGTGCCGACCGCGCCCGCCGTCGCCAATGCGATCTACGACGCGGTCGGCGTACGGGTCCGGCACGCGCCGATCTCGCAGCACCGGCTGATCGAGGCGCTGAGGGAGAAGCGCGAGACGGAGGGAGGCCAGGGATGAAGACATTCGAGTACGACAGCCCCGAGACGCTGGAGGAGACCTTCTCTCTGCTCGGCCCGGACGGGGAGGGCGCGACCCGGCCCCTCGCGGGGGGGACGGACCTCCTCACCCTCATGAAAGCGGACATCGTATCTCCCGACCGACTCGTGAATCTCAAGCGACTGGGGGAGCTGCCGAGCGGGATCAAGGAGACAGGCGACGGCGTGACGCTGGGCGCGCTGACGACCCTGACGGAGATCGAGAGGAGTCCCCTGCTCCGGCGGCGCTGCCCGGCCCTGACGGAAGCGGCCTCCCTGGCGGCGACCCCCCAGCTGCGGAACATGGCGACGATCGGGGGGAATCTGCTCCAGCGGCCCCGGTGCTGGTACTACCGCAACTCGCTCTTCCACTGCTGGCTGAAGGGCGGCGATGACTGCCCTGCCTGCGACGGCCAGAATCAGTATCATGCGCTCTTCGGGGGTGGCCCCTGTTACGCCGTCCACCCCTCCGATCTCGCGCCCGCGCTCCTCGCCCTCGATGCCGAGGTGATCCTGAAGAGCCGGAACGGGGAGCGAAGGGTGTCCCTATCGGAGTTCTTCGCGCTACCGGAGGAGGGTCGCCGCACCGAGACGACGATCCGGGAGGGCGAACTCGTGACCGCCCTCCGGATCCCGCCCCATCCGGAGGGGACGCGCAGCACGTACCTCAAAGCGATGGACCGCAAGGTCTGGGCGTTTGCGCTCGTCGGCGTGGCGGCGGCCGTCCGGCTGGAAGGGAAGAGGATCGAAGAGGTGCGGCTCGTCCTCAACGGGGTGGCCCCCGTCCCGTGGAGAGTCCGGGAAGCTGAAGGGGAGCTGATCGGGTCGGAGGTCGGAGGAGAGCTCTTCACCCATGTGTCCGAAACCGCCCTGAAAGGCGCTCGGCCCTTGGAGCACAACGCCTACAAAATCCCCCTTCTGAAAACCCTGATCCGAAGGGCGCTCGAAACCCTCACGGAAACAGAGGTCCCGTCAGGCTGAAGGAGGCCGTATGACATCGAGCCTACTCTCTACCCGGGACCATCTGTTCCCAGCTGATTTCCAAGCTTGATGTAGATATCGTGTAGCAGCGCGTCCGGTTTCCGCATCGCACACTTTACAAGTGCCTACACGTTATTACCATGACTTCTTCTCATCCCAACCTGATCTACGTCTTCGCCGACCAACTGCGCGGACGCGCTCGGCTACTCGGGCAACGCCCAGGCGCACACGCCGCACCTGGATCGCTTCGCCGCGCAGAGCGTGAACTTCTGCAACGCCGCGGCGAACACCCCGGTGTGCGTCGCCTCCCGCGCCAGCCTGCTGACCGGCAAGCACACCACCAGCCACGGCATGGTCATCTACGAGCTGCGCCTGAATCCGAATCAGCGGTGCCTGGGCCACGTGTTGACGGATGCTGACTACCAGACCGCCTATATCGGCAAGTGGCACCTGTGGGCCGACGCCCGGAGGGGAAGCGTTCCAGCAAGTGGTATGAAGGGGTCCGAGGGTCCTACGGCTATGCCGGGGTCCAGATCCGGTTCTCGAGCGTGGATTGCACCGGTTGCCCCAGCCGGTCAAAGTGCATCCGGTCTGAGGGGGGACTTCCCCGGAAGCTGACGATCCTGGTCCGAGCCCACTATGAAGCGTTGAACGGAGCCCGGGAGCGGATGACGACGGAGGAGGGAAAGAAGGCATATCGGCTGCGGGCCGGGGTGGAAGGCTCGCTCTCGCAGGGGGTGCGCCGGTGCGGGTTGCGGTTCTGCCGGTATCGCGGCTTGGCGAAGACCCACCTCCAACACCTCGCCACGGCCGCCGGGCTGAACCGCGTCCGGTCCCTCAACCACTTGGCTGAAGTCAAACTCGCTCCCACCCGTCAGTCACGGTTCGCTCGGTTGGCTGTCTGGTTTCGCCAACGGTATCGGGTCTATTATGATACAGATAGACCAGAAAATGATCCATTTTTAACAGTTGAACGACTGATGAAGGGTTGTTATAGAGGATACTACTTTCCCAGAGATGGATGTTTCATCCCTCACAGCGAATCATAATCGGAAATCCAGACAAGATTCGGATTTATGGCAAGAGCCGGTACTCCCGGGCGCGGGTGAGGGCATCGGTGCGCCTCTTTGCGCCGAGCTTCGAATAGATGTTGTAGAGATGCCGTTTGACGGTCCCCACCGTGAGGTAGAGTCGGTCCGCGATCTCCGTGTTGGACAGCCCCGCCGCCACCAGCCGCAGCACTTCGATCTCGCGGTCACTCAGC
Source organism: Armatimonadota bacterium (assembly GCA_019348365.1). Classification (GTDB taxonomy): domain Bacteria; phylum Armatimonadota; class DTGP01; order DTGP01; family JAHWJO01; genus JAHWJO01. Next base: position 2,693 of record JAHWJO010000363.1, read on the forward strand.
GGGTCCACCGGGCCGGCCGTTGATTCCGACGGAGGGGGGGCCGTCGCATGGCCTTCCCGGAAAAGCTGGAGGAATCGCCCGACGTGGAGGGGGTGAACCCCTTCCGCCGCCGCACGCTTCAGAAGCTGGGCCATCGGCAGGCCCGCATCCAGGAACGGCCGGAGGTGGCCTTCCCGCTCGGAGAGGTCCAGGGCGGGCCGAATCGCCTGGAGCGCGTTCTCCTCCCGCCCGTCCATCAGCCATGCCAGAGCCAGGAGGATACGGAATTCCATCGCGCTTCCGTATCGCTTCTGGCCTTCGATCTCCTCCACCCAGGCCTGAGCGAAGGAGCGTACCGCCTCCGTTCGGCCCTGCGAGAGCCGGACCCGGCCCCAGGTGAGGTAGGCGAACTCCCGCATGAACGGCTCGCGGAAGGCCCGTTTCACCTCCGCCCGGGTTTTCATCTCAAACTCTACCGCCCATTCTCGCGCATCTCTTCCCGTGGGGTCGGCGCTGGCGCGGAGGGGGCCCATGACATCCGCAGAATAGATCGCGCGCGCTTCCTTCACGATGGCTTCCATGGTGGAGAGGGTCCGTTGGTAGCCATCACGGTCTCCTAGGCTGAGCTGTATGCGGGCCAGCACCAGGTGGCAGTACGCGGCGAAGTCCGGGTAGGGGGTGCGGGCGCCGGTCTCCAGGGATTCCCGGGCTTCGGGGATGAGATTACGGGCATACCGGATTCGCCCGATCCCGCTGTAGGCGAGGGTGGCTTCGGGGGCGCTCTTGAGGCCCTGATCCTCGGCGTAGTCGAGGATCAGGCGGTACATCGCCTCCGCCTCATGAAGGGACCCGGCCTGCTCCCGCATCTGGGCGAGGAAATTCATTGCCAGCAGGGTCACGTGCGATTCCCCCACCGACGTTCCGGCGCGGATCGTCTCCTCAAGCGCCGCGACGCACGGCTCGAGGTCGCCGTTCTGGCTGTGGATGAGCGCAAGGTTGAGGCTGGCCGCGCTGCGCCAGACGATGCTCCCGTCCCCTTTGGACAGGTTCTCCAACGCCTCCTCCGTGAGCCGGACCGAGGTCTCCTCGTCCTCCAGCGCGCGGGCGACGTGGGCGCGAATCACGAGCAAACGTCCATAAGTATCGCATCCTTCGGGGCTGCCCTTCAGGCTTTCGTGGTCCACCGTGTCGAGCAGGGCGGGCACGTCGGGGAACCGGCCGTTGTAGAGATAGCTCCGCCCGAGGAACACAACGAGTCCGGGGCGGGACCGGACGACCTCATCCGGCAGGGCTTCCAGCCAGCCGTTCAGGGTGCGCTGCTCCCCCCGCCGCCATGCCATGTCCCCCTCCCGTTCGATGAGTCGGGCGGCGCGGTCCCAGTCTCGCGCGGCGAGGGCGTGGGCGATGGCCTCCCCCGCCTTCCCCGCCCCCTCGAGCCACTCGGCGGCGCGGGCGTGGAGCGTTTCGGCGGCGCCGGGCGTCTCGTGGCGGAGCCGGTCGCGCAGCACGTCCGCGAACAGGTGATGGTAGCGGTACCACTCCCGCCGCTCGTCCAGGGGGATAAGAAACAGATTGGCGGCCTCCATCCGCTCCAGGGTGGCCTGGCCATCCGACCCGCCGGTGACAGCGTCGCAGAGGGGGCCGCAGAGCCGGTCGAGGACGGAGGTTTTCAGCATAAACTCCCGGAGGGGGGGCGGCTGGTTCTCCAGCACCTCGTCTGCGAGGTAGTCCACGACGTAGCGGTGGCTGCCGGTGAAGGAGGCGACGAACGCCTCGGGGTCTTCCCGGCCCTGGAGGGTGAGCGCGGCGAGCTGAAGCCCGGCGACCCAACCCTCCGTGCGGGCATCGAGCCGCTCCACCAGATCCATCGGCAGGTCCAGCCCCATCGCCTCGCGGAGGAATGCGGCGGCCTCTTCGACGGTGAAGCGGAGGTCCGCCGCGCGGATTTCGGAGAGCTGGCCCCGCACGCGCATTCGGGCGAGGTGCAGGGGCGGGTCGGCGCGGGAGGCGAGGACGAGGTGCAGCGTGGGGGGCATGTGCTCGAGGAGATATTCGACCGCCTCGTGGACCGGCGTCGCCTCGATGAGGTGGTAGTCGTCCAGCGCGAGCGTCACCCGGCCCGGCAGGGCGGCGAGGCCGTTGAGGAGGGGGGTGAGCACGGCTTCCGGCAAGGGGGACGGGGAGGAGCGGAGCAGGGACCGGGCGGGGACGGCGAGGCCGGGATGCACGCCGTCGAGGGCGGCGAGGAGGTAGTGGAGGAAGCGCGCGGGGTCGTTGTCGCCGGGATCGAGCGAGACCCACGCGACGGGGCGGTCCGGGTTCTCCGCGTGCCACGCGCCGAGGAGGGTGGATTTCCCGAACCCCGGCGGCGCGACGACGAGGGTGAGGCGCACGGGCTCGCCGGGATCGATGCGGGCGGTGAGCCGGGGCCGGGGGAGGCGGTGGGGGCGCGGCGGTGGCACGGCGAGTTTCGTCGCCAGGAGGGGAACGGATGGGCCGGGGCCGGACCCGTTGTCATTCTGAATCGGTGTCGTTGGAGGCGAGACGA
>JAHWJO010000364.1 GCA_019348365.1 Armatimonadota bacterium
ACCTGATCCAGGAGAATTGATATCTAAAGAGAAAAAAGCGGATCGACGGACAAAATGGGCCTGAATCGCGCGATTCAGGCCCTTTTTGTCCGTCGATCCGCATTTTTCTCTTTTATCGCTCTCGCCTCGGAGGGGACATGCCCGAGAATCTGGAGCAAAGGATCTTCGGCTGCCTGATCGGTACGGCGGTCGGGGATGCTTTGGGCCTTCCCACCGAAGGTCTCTCCCGCCTTCGGCAGCGTCGGCTTTTTGGAGAGATCGATGGCCACCGGTTGTTCTTCCGCCGGGGCATGGTTTCCGACGACACCGAGCACACCCTGATGGTCGCGGCAGCGATCCTCGACTCCGGGCCGGGGGTGACCGGTTTTCAAAGGCGTTTAGCCCGGCGTCTCCGCCTCTGGCTCCTCAGTGTCCCTGCCGGGATCGGCAAAGCGACTCTGGGGGCCGGCCTGAAGCTCTGGCTCGGAGCCTCCCCCGACTCCAGCGGCATCCGTTCCGCCGGGAACGGCCCGGCCATGCGGAGCGCGCTGCTGGGCGTCTGCTTCGGCGATAACCTCCCGTTATTGAAAAAGCTTGTGCGAGAGTCGACGCGGGTGACCCACACCGATCCGAGAGCGTACCACGGCGCGCTGGCGGTCGTCCTCGCCGCCGGAATCAGCGCCGGGGTTCTCTCCGGGGAAGGCGGGCCGCCGGGCTACGCCGGACGACTGCGCGGGCTTCTGGAGGGAGAGGATGCCGGGGAACTCCTCACTCTCGTCGATTCCGTCGTGCAGAGCGTGGAACGCGGGGAATCAACTGAAGCGTTTGCGGAGCGGGTCGGCTGGGGGAGAGGGGTGGGAGGGTACGTGCTCCAGACCGTCCCCGCCGCGCTTCATGCCTGGATGAGTCATCCGGTGGATTATGCGGAGGCGGTGAGCGCCGTGATCCGCTGCGGCGGTGATACGGATACGACGGCGGCCATCGTTGGTGGGATCGTCGGGGCCGGGGTGGGTGATGACGGCATCCCGCCGGAATGGATCGAAGGTCTGTGGGACAGCTGTGGCTTCGTGCGGCGGATGGAGGGGGTGGGGAGGAGCGTCGCACAGGCTTTGGAGGGAGAAGCGGCGTCCTCACCCCCGGCACTTTCGCTCCGGCTTTACCTGGATCACCTCCTCTTTCTCACGGTCGTGCTGTATCACGGCTTTCGCCGCTTGCTCCCCCCGTACGGATAGCATAGCGCGGCTCTACTCACCGGTTAAATAGAGCCGTTTTGTTTCCGCCGGGGATTGACTACAATCGCAACACTGGGCGCTCCAGGTAGAGCCGCCCATAAATGTATAAAAAGTTATGCCTGTGTGTCAGGCATACAACAGGAAAGGCGGAACGATGGATACGACCTCCATTTGGGAAGGCACGTCGGCGGAAGTGGGGTTTCCTGCCCTCAGCGGCGAGATCGAAGTGGATGTGGTCATCATCGGGGGCGGGATCACCGGGATCACCGCCGCGATGCTGCTGTCCCGCGCCGGGAAATCGGTGGCGGTCCTGGAAGCGAATCACGTCGGGCAGGGCACCACGGGCTACTCCACCGGCAACCTTTACGTCACCCTGGCGGACCAACTGTATCACGTCCGGGATAAGTGGGGACAGGAGACGGCGACGGCGGTAGCGGCATCCCGGAGCGAAACCCTCGACTATCTGGAAGGTACGGTCGTCGAATTCAACCTCCCCTGCCGCTTCGACCGGCGGCCTCACTACATCTTCCCCACCCACGACTCTCAGGTGGAGAAGATGCAGCGGGAGTACGAGACCCTCCGGGACGCGGGTCAGCCGGCGTCCCTCACGCGGGAGGTGCCCCTGCCGTTCCCCGTCGATCAAGCGCTGAAGATCGACCGTCAGGCGCAGTTCCATCCCCTGATCTTTGTCCAATCGCTGGCGAAATCCATTGCTTCCGACCGTTGCCGGATCTTTGAGGACTCCAAAGTCGTCGAGATCGACGACGATCAGCGGGTCGTACGCACGGCGGGGGGGCAGGTTCGCGCTGAAAAGATTATTCTGGCGACCCACATGCCGATCGGCTTCCACCTCGTCCAGACGGAGGTCTTCCCCTACCGTGAATACGGACTCGCCCTTCGGCTGAAGGGGGATTCCTACCCGGAGGGCATCTTCTGGACCTTTGAACAGCCGAGTCACTCCATCCGCTCGTACGAGGCGGACGGGACGAAGTACCTGATCGTCATCGGTGAGCTGCACAAAACGGGCCAGCACGACGACCTCGAAGACTATTACGCGAAGGTGGAGGCGTACGCCCGGTCACGCTTCGACGTGGAGCGCGTTGAATTCCGGTGGTCGGCCCAGCACTACCGACCCGCCGACGAGCTGCCCTACATCGGCAGATCGTCCACGACGAAGGACACCTACCTCGCCACCGGCTTCGGCACGAACGGCCTGATTTACGGCCCCCTCGCCGCCGCCATTATCGCGGACGATATCTGCGGGCGTGAGAACCGCTGGGCGGACCTCTATAATTCCAGGCGCTTCACCCCGGCCAAGTCGGCGAAGGAGTTCCTGAAGGAGAACGCCAACGTCGCGGCCCAGTACGCGAAAGATTACCTCAGCCGCGCCGATGTCGAGCGGCTGGGGGAGGTCCCGCGCGGCGAGGGACGAATGGCCGAGCTCGATGGCGAGATGCTCGCGGTGTACCGGGACGAGAACGGGGAGTGGACGGTCCTCTCGCCGGTATGCACCCACTTGGGCTGCATCGTCCACTGGAACGGGTGGGAGAAGAGCTGGGACTGCCCCTGCCACGGCAGCCGGTTCCGTACCGACGGCGAGGTGATCGAAGGGCCGGCTATCGCCGCGCTGGCAAAGAAGGCGATCCGGGACTGAAACGTTGGGGGCGAGCACCCGGCGAATGAATTCGCGGCAACAACGGCACGAAATCCGCCTTCGCGGACTCCCCCTCCCATCCTTTCCGATGGATTTGGATCCCTCTCATTGAATGGGTTTGGGCCGGGGGTGGAGTCGCCGGAGGGCGATCCGTTCGACTTCGCTCAGGACATGCTTCGTTCCTCTCCATGTGCGATTTTAACCGCCGGTCGACTCCTTCATTGCACATTACACCTTCAACTCCCGTTGTACACTGTTCACCGGCCACGGTCTTCGTCAGAAGGATGCGCCCCCCTCCCCTCAGAAATGCAGACCGGGAGGGGGCACTCTCCTCCCCCGGCATCACCCATGCGTCGGGGATGCCGCGCTCCTTCCCTGAGGTGAGACGTGCATCCCTCCTCCGAAGATCCGCATGACGAGTTCACGCCCCCGGTGGAACAGGCAGAGATAAAGCCGCCGCCCGGACCGGATCACCCCCTGATCTCCCCGCCGGAAGCCCCCTCCACCCTCCCCACCGGCGGGCCGCCCCACGCCGAGCGTTCGATGCTTCCACCCCCGCCGGAGATGACACCCCGCCGCCGCCGGTTCGTGACCCTCCGGGCGACGCTCATCGGGCTGCTGATCATCCCGTTTATGGCGTACTGGGCGACGGACCAGGCGGTGGACATCATCCTCTCGCTGATGGTCCCGCCCATCAGCGCGATTCTGATCCTGCTGCTTCTGAACTGGCCGGTGAAGCGGTTCGCGCCCCGGCTGGCCCTGGGGGAAGGGGAGTTCATCCTCATCTACGGGATGCTCTCCATCGCCACGGCGATAGCGGCGGAGTGGACGGGCAACATCACGCCGCTCATCTACTCGTTCGCGCTCTTCGCGGACGAGAGGAATCGCTACGACACGCTCATAACGCCCCATGTCTCGCCGCTCTTCTTCATTAAGGATAAAGCGTCGATTCCCGGTTTTCGCGAGGGCGGGCATGGCTTGGCCTACATGCTCGCCCACCTCACACCCTGGTGGACCCCGATCCTGATGTGGACGCTGTTCGTCTCGCTGCTCGCGCTCGCGATGCTGTTCATCACGAGCCTGTTCCGCGCAGAGTGGACCGAGCGGGAGAAGCTGACCTTCCCGATCATCCAGCTCCCCGTCGCCCTCACCGCCGGCGCGGGGGATTCCCCCTTCTGGCGGAGCGGCCTGATGTGGGGGGCGTTCGGGATCATGTTCTCCATCGACATGCTCAACGGGTTCGCGTTCCTCTACCCCAGCGTGCCCCGGATCAATGTCCGGTTCCTCGGCGACCTCTCGCTGATGTTCTCCGGCCCGCCGTTCAATGCCATCGGGTGGACTCCCATCGGGCTGTTCCCGTTCATCACGGCCATGGCGATGTTTCTCCCCAGCGACCTCCTCTTCTCCGCGATCTTCTTCTTTTTCTTCCGCAAGGCGCAGCAGGTCGTCGCGGCAAGCCTGGGCTATCCGCAGGGGGTGTTCGGGGGCGGGTGGCTGGTGCCCGCGCCGCCCTACTTCAGCGAGCAGAGTTGGGGGGCGTTTCTCGGCCTCTTCTTCATGGCGCTCTGGATCGCGCGGCACTACCTCAAGGAGGTCTGGGCCTCCATCCGCACCGGGAGGGACGTGACGGGCCGGGAGATGGTCCCGCACCGGTGGGCGTTCGTCGGGCTCGTGGGGTGCGTCCTCGGGCTCTGCTACCTGGCGACCCTGATGCGCCTCTCGCCGTTCTTCATGCTGCTCTACCTCGCGCTCTTCTTCGCCTTCAGCGTGGCCCTGACCCGCATGCGCGCGGAACTCGGTCCGCCGACGCACGAGATGGCCTTCATGGGGCCGAACCAGCTCATCGTCGACTTCGCCGGGACCAAGGTCATCCCGCCGCACTACATCCCGGCGATTGCCACGCAGTTCCACTTTATGAACCGGCTCCACCGCTCCCATCCCATGCCCAGCGAGCTCGAAGCCATGAAGATGGCCGAGCGGCCCCGGATGGTCTACACCGGCTTCTTCGTCGCGCTGGCGCTCGCCATCGTGTTCGGGAGCCTCTGCGCCCACTTCATCCGGCTCTACCTGGGCTACCGGTGGGGCGCGCCCGGCGCGGGCGGGGACGTCGCCAACGTCGTCAGCACCCTCCAGAACAACCCTCGCAATCCCAACCCTGCGGCGATCACCGCCGTGTTCGGGGGGAGGGGGGTCGTCTTCCTCCTCAACCAGTTGAGATTTACGATCCCGAACTTCCCGCTCAACCCGGTGGGGTATGCGCTGGGAATGAACTTCGGGGTGGACTACTTCTGGTTCGGGTTGCTGGTGGCGTTCGTGGTGAAGACG
>JAHWJO010000043.1 GCA_019348365.1 Armatimonadota bacterium
CCTGACCAGTCGGTCGAGGTCGACCCTGTCGCCAGATCAACGCAACTTCGCCGAGGCTGACGCCGGCGTCGTCGACTGCCGCCTTCCAGGCCTCGACGACATCGTCGGGAGCGGGAGCGGGATGGACCTGCACACAAGAGATGTTGGCAGATCAAGCGTCCCGGATCCTTCGACTTGCCTCTCAATCCATCGATCCCGCCGGGCGCACCTTCCGCATCTTCTACGCCGTGGAGGGCGACTGGGCGGTCATCCCGCAGAAGCCGTTCCTCCAGTACGACGTGGTCCGGTACGAATCGGCGCGGCGGGCGAATAACTTCACCCTCCCCATCGGGAACGCGACCATCGTGCCCGGTATTCAGCCCGGCCCGAACGGCAGAGGGCTGATTCAGGTGCTCTTCCCCACCGTGGACGAGGGCAAGGCGGTCAACTTCAACTACACCTACCGCACCCGCAGCGGCACCCTGAAGACGATCTACGGCGAGGAGCAGCAGATCTCTTCCGAGGCGCGGCAGACGGGCGGCAAGTCCTGGGCCGTCGGCACCAGCCAGGAGACGCCGAAGCCGTACATCTTCATTGAGCTGCCGTCCGACGCGCAGGTCAACAACATGGAGACCGATTTCACGCTCAACCAGCTTCGGGGCGTCTCCTTCCGGGCGGTCACCGTCTGGCGGGACCGCTCCCGGTGGCGGCAGGAAGCCATCACCACCCACCTGACCCGCGCTTCCGGGTCCTGATCCCTGTTCAGCCTTCTCACTTCTATAAAAACGAGTACAACAGGTTATGATTGATACCGTTCGACAACCGGTTTTACCGCAGCGACGGCGCCCGCAGCGCGGCTTCACCCTCGTGGAGCTGCTGGTGGTCATGGCGATCACCGTCATCCTGCTCGGCCTCATCTTCGGCCCGATCCTTTCCGGCTTCAACTTCGTGGCCCGCGCCGAGCAGACCGCCGACGCGCAGGAGACGGCCCGGCGGGTCCTCCAGCAGGTCACCCGCGAGTCGAAGGATGCCGTCCGCGTGAGCGTCGCTTCCGGGGACCTCCTGCGGCTGCCGCAGTCGGATAACGCCGCCGTCCGCGATACGGGAGTCCGCAGCCTGGGGTACATCTACGCCTACGACAACAACGGGAACGCCTACCAGCTCAACGGCGCGCTCCTCGATTTCCTCCCGCCCGACGACACCCTGGGCCTCAACGACCGCGCCGGGGGCCGCCTCTCCAGCCCGACCGTCCCGCAGGTCATCCAGGGAAGCCAGCACACCCATGAAGCCGGTAACGGCCGCACGACCGCCGCGCAGGGCGCGCACAACGTCGTCGTACGGTACTTCGTGGGTCTCCAGGATCCCGGCTACCCTCACACCAACGAGGGGGATCGGTGGTCGGCCCGCAGCGGAGCTCCGAGGTGGTCCAACAGCCACGTCCAGACCGACCTTCTGGGAGGCGCGGGGGTGGACAACACCTACGTGCTCTACCGCATCGAGTTCGACCCGGACGACCCCGCGTTCAGCAACTGGGCGATCCCCGACCCGAACTTCAGCGGGCAGGGCGCGGCCCCGCTCGTCAAGAACCCGAACTTCTTTTATGACGAGCGCACCGCCCCCAACGGCGACCCGTTCTGGGAGAACTGGCGGCGCAACGCGGTGGTCGTCACCCCCACCCGCAACATCGATCTCGTGCGGTTCATCCGCAACGATGCCGGAGCCATCACCGGGGCGCAGTCCACCGTCACGTTCACCCCCACCGTCGTCCAGAACGACGCCGCCGTGCCGACCTCCGGGCAGGAAGGGGACTCCCTCACCTACGTCACCAAGTTCGGCAACTGGACCGGCGTGCAGAACGACGGGAGCCTCACCACCACCGAGTTCCGGCCCCCGGCCATCGGGGTGTACCCGCACATCGTCGTCTACAGGCCGGAGACCCGCAACAACGTCACCGACCTGGACCGGGTGTTCGATAACTGGGAGACGGACCGGAGCAGCCCGGCGTATCCGGGGAACTCACGCATCGTGACGTGGGACTCCCGCAACGGCGCGGTCCGGTTCGGCTTCGGCGTGCCGGATGCGATCTCGTTCGAGTACCCGCTCTCCAGCCGGGACAACGGCTTCGATTTCGACCTGCTTGAGATGGCGCAGCGGATGGGCAAGCTCCCCAATATTCCGGCCAGCCTCCGGGATAATATCCGGATCATGCCGGAATCGGACGTGATCAGCCTCTCGTACCGAAGGTTTGAACAGCATGGGGACCACCCAGGGGAGGGAGAGCTGGTGGATCGCGAGGTCTCTTTCCGGCGCACCAAAGATCCTCAGTGGCCGGACGTGAGGCTGCCGGGCTGGTGGAACCTCCCCGGCAACCCGACGAGCGGCCAGCAGTCGCCCCGCAACCTTCCGGAGCCGGGCTCGTACTTCGTCGATCCGGAGACGGGCCACCTGCTCTTGGGGTTCTCCATCGACGGGAAGGGAGCGCCCCACCCGATCCCGGTGGGGGCGGTGCGGGACGACATGACCCCGTCGAAGGTGATTTTCGACCGGCCCGTCCTCCACGTCCGCTTCGCGCTGGTGTCGAACACGCCGGAAGACATCGTGAAGGTGGATTACGGCACGAAGTCGCTGATCAACGTCACCATGGGGGTCCGGATGTTCGATCCGTCCACGAGCCGCCCGATCCTCGTGCAGCTCAACGACAAGATCGCGATGCGGAACATGGGGCGGTAAGGACGGTCGTCCGGCGGGACGCGCCGGGAACCGGAAACGAGGCGCCGAATGGCCGCAGACGGAACTTGCGGAACTTATGACGGGGGATCGTCGGTCCTATAGATGAGGGACCGGGTTCCCCCGATTGCTGTAGCATGGCTGTAACGCTCCATCAGCTTTATCATCTTTTATCCATCTGTCTTCCTACCCCATCCACGTTTATGACCTCACGAGACGATACAACCTATCCGGCACGCCGATGCCGGGCCGAGGAGACTCGGCTTCCGGCCTCCCCCGCGAGTCCGGGCCGCCCGCCCGAAAGGCCCCGCCGCGACCGGCGCGGGATCGCCGGGCAGTCCATCATCATGGCGGTGATGGTGCTGTTCCTCCTGATGTTCCTGGGCGGGATCTTCATCGCGGTGCTGCGGCGCAACGTGAACCAGACCGCCCGCCACGGGGAAGCCCTCAACGCCCAGCAGCTCGCCGAGGCGGGCCTGGAGTACGCCGACCTCCAGCTTTCCACCGGGGTCGAGGGCGCGGACTGGCGGCCCGAACCGTTCTTCGCCTCCAACACCGGCCCGGCGAACTGCTCCGACGTGCAGCAGCCCTCTACGCAAGACATCGCGCGGTACCAGGAGGACCCGGACTTCCGGTGGATCCGCCCCTGGGCGCCAGCCGAAGCGGGCGCACCCTTCAGCTTTGACGACACCCGCGCCGAGCCCCAGATCGTCGGCGGCCAGCGGGTCTACCCGAAGATCACGGTTCGCGAGCGCGGCCCGACCGGCGGGTTCAGCCGGGTCACGTACGGCGGCGGGCGCTACCTCGTCCGCGTGACCTACAACCCGAACAACGACCCGAGCGTCGGCCCCGTCATGCCGGACGCGCAGAGAAACGAGCAGGGCAACATCATCGCCCGGCCCACGCCTCTCTCCCGCTACATCATGATCGAGTCGATCGGGCGGGAAGGGATCGTGGACCCGGACGACCCAACGACCTACGTGCAGCAGAGCCTCCGGCGGCAGCTCGTCGCGTTCAAGCCCATCGGGATCGTCGATTACGCCCGCTTCATCACGGACAAGGACCGCACGGGGTCGCTGTTCACCCTCGGCGCATCGCGGTTCCCGCTCATCCAGGGCGAAGATTTCACCACGCACCAGGCCGCTCAAGAGGCCGGAGTGCCGGGACTCTACTACACCAGCGAGCTGCCCGCCGACAACACGCCGGGCCACCGGCACAAGCTGAACTCCATCTACGGCCCGGTCCGGTCCAACGGCGGCCTGCGGATCAAGGGCGAGCCGATGATCGTGCTCAACCAGTACCCGGATTTGCGGGGCACGAACAACGCGAACGTGATCGAGGAGGGCCGGGGGGACAAGCTGGAGGTCGTCGGGGAGATCGAACGCCATTCCAGCGACGCGAACCTGACCCTCCGCGCGGCGGTCCCCGCCGCCGGGATGGGCACCACCCAGATCAACCAGAAAATCTGGCAGGGCACGGCATCCGGTCAGCCCAACAACATCCCGAACGAGATCGTGCCGACGAACGTGAAGCGGATCGAAGCGCCGGACATCACGGCAGTGGATCCGACGGCCCGCGTTCCGCGCTACCGGCTGCTCACCCGGTTCAGCACGCCTCTCCGGGCAGGCTACCAGCCCAACCAGAGCACCGTGGCGGCCCGTAACGGCCTCGGCTCCGGAATCTATATCGACAACCGGAACCAGGAGCACGAGAACCCGGCGCGGCTCCAGGCAGAGTGGCTCACGCCCGCCTCCAATAACTGGAGCGGCAACATCTACAACCCGCCGGGCGTGACCATCCAGCTCCTCCCCGGCCCCATCCGGATGTTCCGGGGCTCCTGGGTCGACGGCAAACAGGTGACCGAAACCGACGGCGTCGAATTCCGCAACGGTCTCATTAAGGTCACCCGAGACCGGAGGTGGAGAGTCCCGAAGGAGAACGACCCGGCGGACCTGGAGGGGCAGGAAATCGACACCTACACGATGTACTTCCAGTACCCGCTGTTCCCCGGCGAACAGCCGCCCGTCGCGAGCTACGTTCCGACGTTCGGCAACGGCGTGATCTTCGCCGAGGGGAACATCCGCATCTGGGGCAAGCTCCCGCAGGACCGCTCCAACCCCTGCTTCCCGAGCGGAGTCGGGGGGCAGCGGCTCACCATCGTCTCCAACGGGACGATCTACCTGGAGAGCAGCCTGCTCAAGGGCGACCCGGTCAGCGAGAACGCCCCCCGGCGCTCCGGCCTGGCGATCATGGCGAAGGATTACGTCACGGTGAACGCCACCGGCTACTTCATGGCGAACGAGACGGCCACGACCGGCGACTGGAGCCGCGCGACCCAGGGCAACGAGTGGTCCAACAAGCTCTCGTTCCCCACCGAATCGTACAGCCTGAACCTCTGGAACGCCGTGAACGTGAACGCCTACCCGACGGACACGGTGAGCGCCTACGTGACTCCGCTCCCGCCTCGGCTGCCGGGCGGCGTCTCCATGCCGCAGGACCTTCCGGATGCGGGGCCGGTCCAGCAGGGGCTGTTCACCCAGACGCTGGGCGAATCGTCTCAGGAGGGCGCCGGGATGCAGATGCAGGTCAACGCCAACCCGGCGAACAACAACCCGCTCTTCCATCCCTGGTGGCAGATCACGCCCAACCGTTCGGGGGCGCATTTCATTCCCAGCGGCAACTGGAGCTACGAAGCGTCGCCGCTCCATCCGTTCCTGAGAGACCAGGACCGGCTCTGGCACGCCACCTCCGCCGCGCCGAACTTCCTGAGGTTCTCGCTGGCCTCCGACCAGCCCGCCCGGATCGCCAAAGTCGCCGTCGCGCCGCTGGACGTGCGGATCGAGGCGGCGATCTACGCGCAGGACGGCTCCTTCTTCGTCATCCCCGGCGTTCCGCTCAACAACGTGGCAACGGACACCCGCGCGGTATTTGTGGAGGATGGCCGGCAGAAACGGCACGGCAGCATCGGGGACTATTTGAAGGAACTGGAAAAGGTGATCTTTGAGAGGGAAGGCCGGGAGGTCAACTTGGATCCGACCTATCCGTACCCCTTCAATGATGAGCCGCTGGACGTGAAGCTGCTCGTCCTGGGGGCGGTGGCGGAGAACAAGCCCGCCTCCGAAGACGCGCAGGAGGCCTGGGCCAAGCTCTGGGGCTGGACCCCGCTTACCAAGGCGGCCCCGAACGCTCTATGGGCGCACGGCGGCGACGGCCTCAGCTTCCAGTTCGACGCGGACCTCCGCGCCGCGCTGCGGTTCGACCGGTACGGGCGGCCCCTCCCGCTCATGCCCCGGCTGCCGACCAGCCCCGACATGATCTTCTCCGGCGAGGCGCAGTAACCGCTACGGCTGCCGGTCGGAAACGGCTCGGCGGCGGATCCGGCGAACGGGACGCTCGCTCCTGAAAAGGAAAAGCGAGCGTCCACCAGAAATACGAAGGAGGGGGGCGTGATCGTGACGCGCCCCTCCGCGTCCGTTTGAGGACCGACGAGGCACGATATACACAATATAACGATGTACAGTGGGCTCCCCTCCCTTCCCCGGAGGTGCCCCTTTTAGAGATAGCGATGGATATGTCTTCCTTGAACTCGATGATGAAAAAAATCGGCTGGGCGCTGGCGGCCCTGACCCTGGCGGGCGTGGCCGTCCCGGCCCGGTCGCAGGTGCTGACCTACTCCGGTAACGCGCGGAAATATAAGGTGGGAGTCGTCATCCCCGAAGCATGGCGGGCGCGTTCGGGGAACGCCCCCACGCGCTCCTCCGTGCCGCACCTCTTCTACGCCCTGGACCAGCGCAACGACCTGAAACCGCCGGGCTGGGACCTGGAGAACCCCCTGGCCCCCGACCTGGTGGACAGCCGGATCCTCAACCGGTGGAATCAGAGCGTGACTTCCCCCACCCGCAGCGCGGCCAACCCGTACGAGCTGAACCAGACGCTCAGCGAGAGCATGGCGGCGTACTGGGAAGTGCCGCTGGACTCGACCACCGTCGAGCAGCTGTCGCAGTTCGATCTGCTGTACCTCGTCCCGCCGAAGAACATCCCCCTGGAGCTGCAGACGGGGAGGAATGCCCTGACGATCCCCGAGCGGGACAAGCTCCGCAAGGCGGTCGATTCCGGCGTGATCCTCTGGGTGGAGCGGCCCGGTCTGGATGTGTACAGCACCAACTGGGTCTATAACCTGTTCGTCAATTACGAATTCGGACGCATCATTCCCATCGTGGGCGCGGTCCGCGCCACTCAGACCCAGCATGCCGCGCTCACCTCGCCCTATCCCATCGCTCCGGGCGAGTTGAACACCCTCTTTGGTAGCAATCAGCGTGCAGTCCAGATTCCCACGCTCAACCAATCGCTGGACAACCGATCCGTCATCTCCTCTCTGATTCAGAATCAGACGCGAATGAACCTGGTGATGGCGGGGCGCTACGGATCGGGATATGTGATCATGTCCGCGGACATCGGACACCAGATCAACAGGGCCGTCCGACAGGGCGATGCCACTGAGAACCCGCTTTATGAAGCGGGGAACATGGGCGGGGTCTCGGGCTCAGACCTGTCGAACATCCCGATCTCCGCGCTGAAGTTCGCGTTCAACGTCCTCTCGGTGATGCGGGAGAGCCCGCAGGAGCGGATCGTCCCGCGCCGCACCTCCTCCACCAACGAGCAGCTGGGCGCGCCGCTCACCCGCAAGTGGACCTTCCCCCAGAGCGCCGCCGATCCGAGCGCGACGACGTTCGGCAACGTGGCGCTTCAGAATTCCGCCGCCCCCGTCACCTTCAAGGGAGTCACGTTCGTCCCGGCGTCGAACGGCCGCCTCTACGCCTTCGACCTCGACCCGATGCGCGACATGGACGGCGACGGCAACCCGGACGACGGCGTAGCCGATCTCTCCCAGGGCGCGACCTACGACGTGATCTGGGAAGCGCCCATCGGACAGCGGATGTCCACGCCGGTCGTCGCCACCCTGAACCGCACCCTCGGCGATCCCATCGACCTGCTGTACTTCATGACGGAAGACGGGAACCTCCACGCTTACGAGGCGCTGCCCCGTTCGAGCGGGCGGTTCTCAGGGACTCCCGTGCAGGCGTGGCGGGGTCCGGTCCGCGTGGGCGACAGCTTCAGCAATATTCTGAACAACCTCGATCCCTCGGTGCGGCGCATCCCCTCGCCCGTCTTCGGCGAGGACCGGCTCTTCGCCGTGGGGGCCCGCAATCTCGAAGGGTACGTGGCGGAATTCGACCCGCTGAACGGCACGGAGCTCTGGAGATACCACCGTCCGTTAAAGCAGGCGAACACCCAGCCCGCGCGGGTCGGGCCGATCATCGCCTCCCCGACTCTGGCGTGGGTGCATGACGAGGCGACCGGCGCGAAAGACCTGGTGCTGTACGTCGCCTGTCTTGCCGAACCCGGACAGAGCCAGACGGGGCGCATCTTCGCCTTCCTCCTCTCCGTGCGCGGGGAAAAGCTGACCGACCTGAGCTCCAACGAGTACCGCTCCCGGTACTGGCTGGCGCCCAACGCGTTTCGATGGACGAACCGGAGCTTCATCCGGCCCAGTTCAGGGGCTGTCTTCCCCGCTCCGGCGGGAGGCGAGCCGGGCCGGATCCGGATCACCAATCCGCTGGCGGAAGGCGTGACCCTTTACGCGGATTACGACCTCGATCCCACCGATCCGAATTACAAGCCGCGCAGCACCTTCTACGCCTTCCCCGGACAGGGCAGCAGCTACCCGCACTTCATCTCCAGCCCGGTGCTGGGGCCGGACGACACCCTGTACGCCGTCGCCACGGATTTCGGGCGGAACCTGAGCAGCATGTATGCGTTCCGGGACCAATCCCCGGTGGCGTACGTGAAGTGGCGCTACACGCTGGACGGAACGACGGTGCTGGGCGCGCCCGCCTACCACAACGGAGCGGTGTACCTCGGCTCCAGGCAGGGCCAGCTCATCGGATTCGACGCGAACCCCACCTTCTTCATCGATCTCCAGCAGCCCCTGAACGAAGGGCAGAAGTTCCAGATCCAGATCTCCCAGACCGACCCCTCCCTGCCTGCGGGCTCCAACCAGGTCTCGTTCACGTACAACCAGGCGATGTTCGATGCGGCCAACATCTCCCTGTTCGACCCCGGCACGAACACCACGCGGCTGCGGACCCGCATCTACCTGAAGCGGTTCTCCCTTTCCGGGTCCATCGCGCTCGATGCGTCGCGCCCGGTGCAGGTGAAGTACCCGACGACCTCGCAGACGGGCCTGGCCGAAGAAACGGCGGAGATCCGCGCCTCCACTTCGATCTGCGGCGATGCAAAAGAGTTGTTCCGCGCCGGACCGGGCGGGGTGGTCACCGGGGGACAGGGCAACAAGCTCTTCGAACAGCCGGTGGTGCCTGCGACTGCGGGAGCAGCGGGACTCGTCTCCGGCCCCACTGTGGCGGGGAACACCCTCTTCATCACCGGCGGGGACGGCAATATCTACGCCATGCTCGCCGACCCCTGTTCCCTCACCGGCGGGGGAGCTTACACCCGATCCCAGGCACCCATCCCGGCGACGGTGCCATTCGCCAGGACTCTTTCGCCCACCGGCGGGCCGGTCCAGATCCTGGGTCCGATCGCCGTCGCGGATGACAAGCTGGTCGCGAATACCACAGTGGGCGTGATGGTGTTCCACCAGCCGGTGACGCTCGTCGCGGACGCGACCCGTATCCTGGAAGTGAAGAACAGCTACACCCCGCAGCGGGCGAGCGCCACCGATCCGGTCACGGCGTTGGACCTCGGCGGCAGCGAGGTCGTCTGGGCGCTCTCCAACACGACCCGCTACAACGCCCTGCCCCAGCCGGGGCTGGCGACCGTGCCGGTCTTCACGGCCCCGCTGCCCGCGCCGGAGGTCCGCACCCTCTCCCATCCGGGCGCGGTGCTCCGCATGAGCAGCACCAACTTCCTGGTGGCGGACACCGGCAACAACCGCGTGGTGGAGGTGGACCGCTCCGGGACGGTGCTGTGGGAGCTGACCCAGTTCGCCGACCCGTACAACATCCTCGGCGGGTCCGAGCCGCTGACGCTCAACTCCCCCACCGACGTGCAGCGTTGGACCCGTACCCTCCCCAACGGCGCGGTCGAGATCCACACGCTCATCGTGGACAACGGCAACCACCGCGTCCTGGAGATCCGGGACACCTACGGACCTTCGGGCGGGCGGTTCGGCGGCGCGGGAGCCTCGGACTACCACGTCCTCGTCTGGGCGAGCCAGACCACCACGGCAGACCGCTTCTACGACTACCGCTCCGCCCAGCGCATCGACGGCGGGCAACTGGGGCTCCCCGCCGGGGAGTACACGCTCGCAACGGTCTCCAACTGGCAGGTGAACAGCGCGAACGAGACCGTCCCCGACACCCCCGGCAGCAGCCTCGTCCTGCTGGACGGCCCGGCGCGGAACGCCGACGGCAGCCTGGCCTTCCAGCCCGGACAGCTGCGCCTGCGGTACCCCGGCGGCAAGGTCGCGGCGTTCGCGAACAAGCTGACGTTCTCGAACGAGGAGACCCGCTCCATCAGCCATCCGACCTCGTTCCAGCGGTACTACACGGGGAGCGGCACGTCGCAGTGGAGCGCCCTGATGACCGATGGGGAGGGCTTCTACGATCTGACCGGCGCCCTCGATCCCGCCACCCGCGAGCTGCGGCTGCTGGTGAACTGGGGCGTGGTGGGCCGCGCGGCGTCGGTCCCGCAGGGGGCCGGCGGCATGAGCGTCGATCCCCGCGCGACCGGATTGGTCGCGGCGAAGCGGCTGCCCAACGGCAACACGCTCGTCTTGAACCAGTCCTCCGGCCAGATCTTCGAGCACGACCCCCGGGGAGGGCCGATGGGTACCGGTGAGTTCCTGAGGATCACGCCCAGCACCCAGGGGACGAACGCGCTCTCCCAGCCCACCTCGGTGGACCGGACGAACTGAGCCCGAAGCCGGGACGGCTCGGCCAGGAACTAGGGTATTATCGAGAATCGTGAGGTGAGAGGGGTCCCGGCGATTAAAATCGCGTCACCAAGGGCATGAAGTCGGCCTGCGCCGACTTCAAAGCAAGACCCTTCCAACCTACAGTTTTCTCTGTAGCGCCGGAACAAGAGGGTAGCGACGGCAGGCCGGGGAGGAAACTCCCCGGCTTTCCGTCGTTTACGCTCTTTCAGGGCCGATGGCCGGGGAGCGAGGGAACCCGGCGCGGGGGATTCGGAGTCTGAGTGATAGGAGATTGCCCGATCCGGCCCGAACGGTAGGATCGGGGCCTTGCAACGTTCCTCGCAGGTCTCTGCCGCTGCGACGGCCCCGCCTCCGTATCGCTTTGAGAAGGAACCCCGATGCCTCGGGGAGACCCGTGCCGGGAGCGCGTCCGGAAGACCGGGCCGCTTCAGCGGTAGAGGATCGGGAATTTGGGAATAGAACCTAGGGCGTGAAATGCGGGAGGGGGAGGCGGATCAAACTCCTCCCTGAGGGGCACGAAGCCGGTCCGAAACGATAGGGAATGGATCACTTCCCGTCAACCTTACCTTTATCCTGACCCTTCAGAAGAACCGGAAGGGGAGTCCGCGAAGGCGGACTTCGTGCCGTCGTTGCCGCGAATTCATTCGCCGGGAATTCACCACCCACGTTAACAAGTTAAACAGAACCCATAACATGAGAACAGGGGGAGGCAGAGAGTCCCTCCCCTGCTCTCTTACAGCATCGTATATCCATCGAATCGCTCCCTCAATGGTGAGGGAGCCGGTCCAAAGGACGCTCCGGAGCACACAACGTTATGTCCGTTATAAATAATCTAATTCGTAAATCGTATCGCCTGGCGTTCTTCGCCCTGTTCCTGTCCGGCCTGGCGGTCGGGCTGGCCCAGGTGGGCAACAGCGGCCCGTGGCCGTTGTTCCACCGGGATCCCGCGCGCCAGGGGGAGTCGAACACGTCCCTGACGGGCAGCAGCGCCCTCACCGGGATTGTGACTGCGACCAACCCCGCGAACCGTTGGAATTTCCCTCATTTGATCAATAACCGGCTCCCGAACCAGGAGGGAATCCGCCTGCCCTGGAACCTGGGGCACATCGTCGCTTCGCCGACGGTGGGAGAGGGGATGGCGGTCGGTACCGCCAATAATAACGCGTTGTACTTCGCCTCCTTCGACCGCTTTAAGTTCGAATTTGGGCCCGGCACCGCGACGATCAAAAATCCGCAGTTCCCCGAAGACCAGCAATTCCTGGATTACAACCTGAACACTCACGGGACGGTCTGGTCCGTCAACGCGCAGCAAGGCCCGAACCTGAACGCCCTCACCGGCGACTGGTGGTGGGGTTACCGCGATGCCCAGCCCACCTTCCGCACCTTCAACGAATTGAACGGGCGACCCACCGACCCGGACGATCCCGATGCCCCCATTCCGGGAGACGTCGATCCGCCGGACACGACGCCGAAGAATGCGTCCCAGGGCATCCACATCCGCCGCATCTCCGACCGCCTCAGCCCCCTCATGGGCGACAACCCGAACGTCGTCGGGCTGACCCCGGAGCAGATCAACGCGGGCGGGCGGCCCGGAACCGACGTGCGGACCTTCCGTGACTTCCAGTTCCTCCGGCTGGTGAGCCGCGCCATCGTCGCTTCGTATCCCGCCCCGGAGGTGCATGTCTACCCCGGAGAGGCCGAACCCATCTACGAGCGCAGGAATGACCGCCCGGTCGGCGCTATCCGCTCGACTCCCAGCTTTCACAGGCTCCCCGCCGCAATCAGCTATTCCGCCCGGACCCCCCGCGCGATGCCGCTGAACACCTTCAACACGCTGGAGAATCCGTTCGGTTCCCGCCCCGAGGTCAACGTCCCCACGAACCCGTTCAGCACCAATAGCGTAATCGTCTTCGGCTCGGAAGACGGCTACATCTACTGCCTCGACGCGAACCCCGCCAACCTTCAGGTGTACACCTGGACCGACCCGGAAGGGGTAGAGCATACCACGCGGGTGCCGAACCTCATCTGGCGCTTTGATTCCCAGAGCCTGGTGAATCCCCGGAGGGGTGAAACGCCCATCGCCAAAGAGGTTCTGTCCTCTCCCCTCTTCGTGGATCAGCTCCCCGGCTACGCAGGTCCCGTGGTGGTGATCGGCACCGGCGTGGGCTACCTGGCGGTGCTGGATGCGGCGACCGGGCGGCACGAGAAATCGGCCCCCACGAGCTACTTCTTCAGCTTCTCGCAGGGCAGCACCAACCTGCGTGTGCTCTTCGGCATCAAGACCTCCCCGGCGCTCTACCCTCGTGGCGGCTCCCCCCTGATCATCTTCGGGGCGGACGACGGCATCGTGTACGCCTGGGACCCGAACAAGAACCTCCTGAACGATTCGTTCGTGTGGAAGTTCTACACCGGCAGCGGGAAAGCGCCCCCCGCCAACAACGACCCGAACCTGCCGGAAGACCGTCTCCTGTCGTTCAACCCGCCCGTCGTCGCCTCGCCGGTGGTCCTGAGCGCTGCTCAGGCCGGAGCCGACATGATCCTCGTCGGCGCGACGGCCCCGAAAGGCGGCTCGATAATGGACACCGGCAAAGGGGCGGTGTACGCGCTCAACCCCTCGACCGGCGCCGAGCTCTGGAACTTCCAGGACTGGTACGACCGACGCAAGGCTGACCCGAACGACCTGGAAGGGGACGCCACCGCGGTCAGCTCCATCGGGGCGGTCCGCGCGACTCCCGCCTTCTCGGACAACGTCCGGACCGGCGGGGGACCCGGCGCGCCGGTCCGGCGGGTCGCCTTCGTGCGCGACGATAACGGCAACCTCTTCGCCCTGTACGTGGACACGAACATCCAGGCCGACGCCGTGCAGAAAGACCAGCCCCGCATGGCCTGGGAGATTCCGTTCGATCTGGGCGGCGAGGGCGCGTACGCCGGAGTCCCGTTCCCGTCTTCGCCCGTCGTCACCCAGGACGGCTTCGTTTACATCGGCTCGGGACAGGGGCGCATCCGGGGCATCGATCCCAATCACACCGCCCCGATCCGGCTGTCGAACACCGAACCGTCGCCGCAGTCGTACCGGCAGGGCAACCCGACCTGGCAGTTCGTCACCGGGATCGTGCGGGTGAGCAGCTTCAATTCCAAAACTCGCACGCAGACCTACGAGATCGTGAGCCGCCCGATCATCGCGACTCCGGCGCTCGCGCCCAATTTCCTGTACGTCGCCACGGACGGGGGAGTCTTCGCTTACCAGAGCACGAGCGGCGGCGGCGGCGGTTTCACCCCGAACCCGTTCGGAGGGGCGGGCGGCATCAACATGCCGCCGTCGCAGGAGGAGCAGCCGACCGGCGGCCCCGCCGATGATGCGAACAACCGCGACCGCCCGCAGGCGGAGATCGTCTCTCAGGCGGATTTCGGGACCGTTCCCACCGACGATTTCCACAGCCGGTCCATCCGGGAGAATAACCAGCCCTGGACGGCCCAGCGGCCCGGTCGCGTCGAGTGGGGCGATACGATCTACGTCGTCGCGTGGAATCTAGACGAGCGGGTGAGCACCGCGTCCCTGGAAATTCAAGGGCCGAGCGGCAACGTTCGTATTCTCGTTCCGGTATCTAACCGAGGCTCTGGAGATGTGGGTCGCCAGGGGTACGCCCGCTACGGCTTCGTCCTCGACCCGTACACCCGCGAGATCGTGGACCCGCGAAACCCGGCGCTGCGGATCCCCAACCCGTTCTACCGGCAGCCGCTCACGCCGGGCGGCGACGGCACCCCGACGTGGACCGTCCAGGTCACCCAGAACTCCGCCCCGGACCCCGCCACGGGTCAGGGCGGGGGCGCTCGGACCTCCAACCCCAACAGCACCATCGCGCGGTTCCGAATCAACAACCCCATCGATCTGTGGGCGCCCGGGACCCTGCAATCGCTCACCCAGGCCGCTCCCCGGAACATTCCGTTGAACGGCAACCGGGACGTGCCGCTCATGGGGAGCGTCACCGGGAGCCACAACCAGAAATCGACCTCGCAGCTCTTCCACGTCGGCGACCGTAGCCACCTGTGGAAGGTGACGCATGCGCCTCTGGGCACGCTCCCGCCGGGGGCCGAAAAGCCCCGGCTGCGGGTCAAAGTGGCTCCGGCGGAGCTTCAATGGATGGGCGGCGGGCGCGCGGTCTACAAGCCGCTCTTCGAGAGCTACCAGATGGCCCTGGGTCCGAACGCTCCCCAGATCCAGGCGCGGCCCAACCAGTTCTCCCCCCTGTTCGAGGTTCTGATTCCGCAATTGACGGATAATCGCACGAAACCGCTGGAGATCGCGCCCGCGCCGCCGGGGATGCCGAATCTCAGCCCGGATTACCCCAACATCCCGCCGGACCGGTTCATCTTTGAAGGCGGGGACGATCTGGAACGGAACGCGATCCAGCAGGACATCGTCCTGGATCACCAGCGCGCCCAGGAAAGGATGACGTACGCGGTGAACGTGCCCCGTCACCAGCCGGCCAACCGGTATCCTCTCGGGCGCGGCTACGCGACGATCAACCCGACGAACGACTTCGCGGTACAGATCGCGGATCCGAGCCGGAGCAACGGCAGCCTCCCGCCGAACGGGTACCAACCGGCTTTCCCGATCGACAACCCGTACCTGACGCGCATCTACGCCGACACGAGCCGCAACCGGACCCTCGACGTGAACGAGGCGTTCCGGGCGATCGTCGCCCGCCTCCAGGTCGGCATCGACGAGCAGATGGAAGTGGCGGAGCCGACCGTCAGCGTGCCCGGCTCCACGACGGCGGCGAACGTTCCGGTGCCGCCGGGCATCGCCCACGGGTTCGTGCCCTACACGAACTACAACCGGGAGAACCCTCTGGCCCAGGATCCGATCCTGAAGCTCCA
>JAHWJO010000365.1 GCA_019348365.1 Armatimonadota bacterium
CGCCGAGCACGTCTTCCCAGGAGAGAACCGGGTGCATTCGGAAATGGTCCTGCAGCGCCAGCGCCGATGCGATCTTGTGCTTGCAGATGACTTTGGGTACACCCCGTGCGAACGGGCAGTCGCACGTCACGGCGAGGCTGCCGTCTTCCTGTAACTGAAGTCGAACCTGGTACGGCGTGGGCCGGCTGCCCTGCACCGCGTAGAGAGCCTCGGTTTTATCGAGGGATTCGAGCCGGGCGCGCCCCTGATGGAAGTAGCTCCGCCCGCGCTGGGCGGAGAAGGAATCCGCGCTTCGGATGAGGTCCTGTACGGTAACGGTTTCCTGTGAAAGTGTCGTTTGGGCCATGGATGAGATACGGTCGTACGGAAGGGAGATCGGGAATCAAATAAGAAATAAAACAGAGTCATGATGACCGTTCCAGAGGGGTCGATTCAAACGTTTGTGATCCAGGACTTCGCTGCCGGGATCTCCGGTTCGGGCTCTATATACAGGAACGCCCACGCTTTTATTTTTAGCCGTGTGAAAAACATGGCCTGTCCGACATCGGTTTTTGATATCTAAGGTGCCGAACATGTTCAGAACTTTTATCCTGCTTCTATTCGCTTGCCTTTCACTCGTAGTCCAAATAGGCCAGGAGAGCCGCGCCGCCTCCGGAACCTGGACGACTCTGCTCGTTCCGCCCTTTGAAGGGAAAGCGAGTCAGCCGACCGGCCTTGCCGTGGATGCGGCAGGGAACCTTTATCTGGCCGAATCCGGCCATCATCGGGTGCAGAAACGAGACCCTCAGGGGAACTGGAGCACGCTGGCGACCCAGGGGACGAATCTCGGTCAGGTGAGCGGGCCCGTCGGCATCGCGATCGATTCCAAAAATAACTTATACATCGCCGAGAAATCCGCATCCGGCGCGCGGATTCAGAAGCGGGATGCACTGGGGGAATGGTCGCTCGTCGCCGCGAGCGGGTGGGACGTCGGACAGGCCCGGGACCCACGCGGCCTTACCGCCGATGCACGGGACGCACTCTTCACGGCGGAGTGGGTGGACAGGCGGGTGCAGAAACGAACCGCCCAGGGCAACTGGGTCGTGCTTACGTTTTGGGACAGGCGATCTATCCTGCCGCCGTAACGGTGGACGCTTCGGGCAACCTGTACGTGCTGGAGAACTTTCCCGCCAGCCGCATCCAGATGCGGGACCCGGACGGGGTCTGGACCGTCATCGCGGGTGAAGGGGCGAAACCGGGCGAGGTGAAGACTCCTTACGGTATCGCCGTGGATTCCGGCGGCAACCTGTACGTCGCGGAGGGGACCTTCGCAAATGAGGGGAACAACCGGATACAGAAGCGGGATGCGAAGGGGAACTGGACGGTCCTGGCGACCGCCGGACGAAACGCCGGGCAGGTGTGGGACCCGCATGGCCTCGCGGTCGATGCCGCCGGAAAGCTCTATGTGGCGGGTACGGGCAACGCCGTCGTCCAGGTCTACACCTCTTCCATAGATCCGATCCTTTACGGGGATGTGGACGGGGACGGTGCGCTCAGCATCACCGATGCCACCGCGTGCCTCCGGCTGGTCGTCGATCCGTCAAAAGCCATGCCGGAGGCGGTGAAACGGGCCGATGTCTCCCCGAAGAACGGCGATGGCACGTTCGGAAACGGGGTGGTGGAGGTCGGTGATGCCGTCCGAATCCTGCGCCGCCTGGTGAATCTGGATCTTGACCCGTGGCCGTAGCGACATTTGGCATCCCCCGGGACTCTCCCCTCAGCTTGGGCCTCTTCCGCTAAATCTAGCCGGGCGAGGGGTTCTGGTACCCCGCCGAACCTCCGGCAAATCCTTCGGGCGTGGCGAAGCGGTCCCATTCCGCGTAGCTGGCTCCCGGCGTGTCCAGCAGGGCGATGAAGCAGAACGTCAGCACCCTGCAGCCCTCCTCCATGTGACCTCCCAACGCATGTTCCGTGTTGGAGAGGGTGAGATGGGCATGGACCCGTCCATCCAGGATTAGGCCGTTGACGTTCAGGATATCGTAGGGGCCCTCTTCGCCCCAGAAGACGTCGCCGGGCGGCAGGTTCGTCGTCTTCACCACATGCACGTGGTAGCGGCTCAACGACCCGATCCCGCTCAGGATCACCCCATTGCGGATGCCGCTCTCCTCCACCGCCTGCCGAAGCGCGATCAGCACGTCTTCATGCGACTCCAGGCGCACCATCACGATCCGCCCGCCTTCCACCGGTTGTATCCGCATTTTTCCTCCCTGAATTCAAAAAAAGTAATCCTTCGATTCGCCAGGGACAGAGGGTTGTCCCTGGCGTTCTGTTATCCTGTGAGTCCTGGTCCGGCGCGTGACCGGAATCGTTCCTCACCCTCCCCCGGAACGCGTCCGACGCGCGCCGGATCGGAGCCCTGAAGAACCGAGTATGAACCCGTAACATGGCGGAGTATGCCGCTTTGGATCTTCAGAAATCGAACATATTTTCCGATCTACCCGTTAGAACGTATGAGAACGACTCTCGCCCGTAACCGGGGATCGACTTGCGAAGGTATGAAGGAGGCGCTCGATGCAGACGCTGGATCGGTCAGACATGCAGGAGAAGCCGGAGAATCCGGGGGAGGACACCCTCTCCCAACGCTTCAGGGATGCGCTCGATGCGGTGATCGAGAAGGTGAAGGAAGACCGGCTCATCCTCGCCGCGTTCCTCTGCGGCAGCCTCTCCTACGATGAGGTGTGGGCCAAATCCGACATCGACCTGATGCTCGTCGGCACGGAGGAGTTCAAGACCTCCAAAGACTACTGCCTCACCGAGGAGGGCGTGAACATCCACGTCATGATCTATCCCCGCAGCAAGTTCAAGTCCGCCCTCGAAGGGTCGCTGCAAAGCTCATTCTTTCATTCGTTCTTTTCGCGCAGCACCCTCCTCTTCACGAAGGACGAGACCCTCAAGGAGTATTACGAGAACGTCCACCGGATGGGGGGGCGGGACCGGGAGATCCAATTGCTCCGCGCCGGAACGTCGGTCCTGCCGACGCTGGCGAAAGCCGAGAAGTGGCTGCACGTCAAAAACGATCCCGCCTACAGCCTGAAATGGCTGATGTACACCGTGGACAGCCTCGCCACCGTCGAGGTCGTCCTGAACGGGGAGGTGACGGGCCGGGAGGTCGTGCAGCAGGCGATCAAGTACAACCCGGACTTCTTCCACGCCATCTACACCGATCTCATACATGGCCCCGTCAACGCCGAGACCGTCGGGGCGGCCATCGACCGGATCAACGCGTACCTGGACGAGAAGGTCTTCATCTTCGATCCTATCCTGACTTACCTGAACGATGCGGGAGGAATCCGCTCCACCACAGACATGGATGCCTATTTTAAGAAGCACGCCCAGACCGGCTGCCTCTCCTTCGCGTACGAGTGGCTGGCGGACAAGGGGATCATTGAAAAGGTCTCCACCCCACTCCACCTGCACGAGAAGAGCCGGGTGACGGTGAACGAAGCAGCCTACTACTACGACGGCGGTGACTTTGACGGAGGCAAACTCTGATGAGAGACACGATCCTGGTGCAGGGCGCGAAAGAGAACAACCTGAAGAACATCACCGTAGAGATCCCCCGCGACCGGCTGATCGTGGTGACGGGACTCTCCGGGTCGGGGAAGTCGTCGCTGGCGTTCGATACGATTTACGCGGAGGGGCAGCGCCGGTACATGGAATCGCTCTCCACCTACGCGAAACGGCACGTCGAGCAGTTGAAGAAACCGGCGGTGGACTTCGTGTACGGGCTCTCGCCGGTCATCTCCATCGAGCAGAAGACGGTCTCGAAAAACCCGCGCTCGACGGTCGGGACGATGACCGACATCTTCGATTACCTGCGGCTGTTGTACTGTACGAGCGGGACGCCGCACTGTCAGTTCTGCGGCACGGAGGTCCCGAAGAAGACGGCCTACCAGATGGCGGAGAAAGTGCTGAGTCTGCCTGCCGGAACGGTGGTGGAATTGTGCGCGCCGATCTTCAAGATTTACGGGGAGGACTACGCCTATCTCTTCGGGGAGATCCGGAGCAAGGGCCACCGGAAGGTGCGGATCAACGGCGACGTGCAGGACATCAGCGAAGAGATCGAGCTGGACGAAGACGCCGAGTACGAATTGGAAGCTATCATCGACAAGTTCGTCGTCCACAAGGAGATCGATAAGCAGCTCATCGCGTCGATCACGCACGGGGTGAAGATCGGGGAGGGGTTCCTCCGATTCCGCATCCTGAACGCGGACGAGATGAAGGTAGACGTGCGAAAGCTCTACGCGGAGTTCGGCTGCCCGGAGCACCACGTCACCATGGGCGAGCTGCTGCCCTACTACTTCTCGTTCAACGATCCGGACTCGGCGTGCGTTACCTGCTCGGGACTTGGGACGTACCTCCAGGTGCATCCGGGCCTTTTAGTGCCGGACCCCTCGCGGAGCATCCTGGGCGGGGCGTTCGTCAAAGAGGCGTTCAACTACGACAAGAACACCTGGTGGGGCCGGATGATGTACAGCCTCTCGGTGCATTACAATTTTAGCTTGGACGTTCCGTTCAAGGACTTGCCGAAAGAGGTCGTGGACGTGATCTTCTACGGCACGAAGGGCGAGAAGTTCGAGATGCTCATGCCGGAAGGAGCGACCAAGGGCGACCGGCACATCGGGCGGGAGTTCCGGTTCAACGGCATCATCAACGACATCGAGCGGCGCTACCGGCACTACCGGCGGCAGGGGATGGCGCACTCCGGCATGGAAGACTACCTCCGCAAGGTGATGGTGGAGCACACCTGCCCGGACTGCAAGGGACGCAAGCTAAAGCCTCAGCGCCTGACAGTGAAGCTGAACGGCAGGAACATCATGGAGCTGGGGGATGCGAACCTCTCGGAGTTCAAGGATTTCCTTTCGGATCTGCCGCCGTCGATCTTCACGAACAACCAGGGGCAGGCGGGCGAACAGGTGCTCAAGGAAGTCCTCTCGCGGGTGGAGCTGCTGGTGGGGATCGGGCTGGATTACCTGAACCTGAACCGGCGAGCCGCGACGCTCTCCGGCGGCGAGGCGCAGCGCATCCGGCTCTCCACGCAGATCAGCTCCGGCCTGATGGGGATGCTCTACGTACTGGACGAGCCGAGCATCGGGCTGCACCCGAAGGACAACGTGAAGCTGATCGACACGAT
>JAHWJO010000366.1 GCA_019348365.1 Armatimonadota bacterium
TGCTCATAGCGATGGAGAACGTGATCCAGCGCCTCCTCGTGCCGATGCGGGTGAACCTCCCCTACAGCGAGAGCCACCTCCTCTCCCAGTGCCACGAGAGCGGGAAAGTGACCAGCGTGGATTACAGCAGCGAGGCGATCACCGTCGAAGGCCGGTTCGTGCGGGATTTCGCCAACCGGCTCCGCCCCTACCTGGCGTGAAGGGTGTTGAGCGTTGGGCGTTGAGTGTTGAGCGTAAAGTTTCGAGCCGGGGGAGGTGTCCGAGTGGCTGATGGAGGCTGTGGAATCCGTTCCGTGGCTGTGGGGACCCATGCCCTCCGATAGCCATCTACGGAGGGCAGGCCCCCCCGTGGGTTCGAATCCCATCCTCCCCGTTTGAGTCATCAGGAAAGCAGCTGAATGAGTGAGCCAACCATTATTCCCAATTCCCTGATCTGGTCAGACGAGGCGCACGCCCACCTATTGGCGGTGGATGAACGGATGGCGGGGCTGGCGCGGCGGCAGGGTCCGCTTTTGAGAGAGCTGAACCGGGATTATTTCTCCCGGCTGGTGCGGGCCATCATCGGGCAGCAGATCTCCGGCAAGGCGGCGGCGGCTATCTACCGGCGGCTCTCCGAGCGCGCCGGGGAGCCGGTTCAGCCCGATATTCTGGACGCTCTCTCCGATGACGAGATCCGGGGCTGCGGCCTCTCTGTCAACAAGCTCGCCGCCGTGCGGGACCTGGCCCGCCACGCGCTGGACGGGCGGCTCGATCTCGATCACCTGGAAACCCTGCCGGACGAGGAGGTGAGGACCCGGCTGGTGGCGGTGCGGGGCATCGGGCGGTGGACGGCAGATATGTTTCTGATGTTCAGCCTGGGCCGCCCCGACGTGCTTCCGGCGGACGACCTGGGGGTGCGGAACGCGGTGAAGCGGCTCTACCGGCTGGAATCGGCTCCGACCCCCGCCCGCGTGCGCGAGCTCGCCCGCGAGCACGGCTGGCACCCGTACGCCACCGCCGCCTCGATGTACCTCTGGCGCAGCCTGGAAGATCCCGAAATCGAAACCGAGGGCTGGTGGAACGCTTAACGCTCTTGTTTAGAATCATTCCTTCGGCGGGGACAGCTCCTCCCACCGCTCGATGCCGATGATCGGCAGGGCGAAATCGGCCATGAGGTTCCACGGCTGCCGATCCACATCCCGGAAAATCGCGTACAGCTTCTTCTGCCGCCCCGGCTCACTGGGGATCGGGCTGTCTTCCTTCCATGTCCACAGGCCCAGCTTCAGGCCGCCTTCATTCTTGTGGTCCACATGCCGGTGGAGGATGAAGGAATCGATCCGGGGCATCCGCGCGACCTTGTAATAGGCATAGAGGTAAGCGGCGGCCTGCAACGCCTCCCCTTCCGGACCGTCTTTGGTATGGAAACCCTGCTCGGAGAGGATGATCCGTCGGGGACGGCCCTCGTAGCGCAGCTCCTTCTGGTTCAGATACCGGACGAGCACCTCCAGGTTCTTGAAGGTGACGCGGGGAGTCTCCATGCCTGGCGTCGCCGTCTTATCGTTCCACGTCGCCGGCTCGAACAGGTTCTCCGGGTAAGGGTGGAAAGCGACGTGCCAGGGGAAGTCTCCCTGCGCCTTCGCTTTCTGGTTCAGCAGGTCCAGGAAGGGCCGCGCCGGGAACGCCTTCAGCGGATCGTCGCCGAACCGTATATTCCAGTGGTGCTCCAGGGAGACGTACGTCCGCGCGTTCCTGTAGATCTTTCTTACGGCGGTGTTGCAGACCCTCAGCGTTCGCAGGTAATCCTCCGTGAACGCCTCCATGCTCTTCCGGCCCTGGTTGGCCCACCACCAGTGGGAATTCACCTCGTTCCCCACGATGTAGTTCACGGCCCGCCCGTATTGCTCGTCCGGGCGGGTGTAACGGTCCGCCAGAAACTCGATGGCGGCTTTGAACTGCCGGAGCCCTTCGTCCGTTACCGTATTGAACGCCCCCAGGCGGTTCGGGGCGGACGGATCGTAGTCCGGGTGGAGCATGAGCCGGTTCAGCGCGGGCTTCGAGGGGTCCGCGTAGGCCAGGAGGATGAAGCTGACCACCATCCCGGCATCGGAGAGGGGCTTCACCTGCCCGTCCAGTCTTTTCACGGTATCCGCGCGGAAATAGTACATCCTCCCGTCCATCCGGTACGGGATCTGGTCCGTCCGGCTCTCCAGATCGACGAGTTGAGCGAGGTCCACGTTCAACGCTGCGTGCTTTACGCCCAGGGCGATGGCATCCTCCACCATCTGCACCTGCAACCCCTTCTTCGATTTCCGTACGGGGAAGGGGAAGGTCCGACTCGCCACTCCCGTCATCTCCTCCACAAAGCGCGGCGCTCCTAAAGGCCGTGCTTCTTCCCCCGAAGCGATGCCGGTGAGGCGGAAGGCCGAATAGATCCGGTCTCGCGATCCGTCCATGCGAGGCAATGTCAACCGGATTTGACGGCCCTTCATGGGATAGGAGAGCGTATGGTGCTTCCCCGGCCCTTCCGCTGCCGATTCGTTCGGTTCGTATTCTTCAACCCGTAGCGCTGCGAAGGGCTGCTGAAGCGATGCATCCAGGCGACCGTCGATCCGGATCGTATCCGCCGTTGCCGTGACTTTCCATGTTGCGCCGGAGGGAGGATTCATGGAGTGACTCGTTCTGGCCAACCAGAAGAAGCACAGGGATAGAAAGAGAATGTAGTGTATCGAATTCATAAGCGATCATCTGAACGACAAGAGGCGAGGTATCCCACTATGCGACACCTCGATAGTACGAATAGAGGTTGGGATGACACGCGCCATGAACGTACGGCTTACTCAGGGGGAGAGCACGTACATGAACGGCATGTTAAATCACATGTGGCATCTCAACCCTTCGCCATGCCCCTCTTATGGGCCTCCCTTAATGGGCAAAGGGCCGTCCTACCAGGTCGATTCTGTCAGTCGGGTTTCCCTGGTTAGTCGGCATTGGGGATCACGAAGGAGTGTGAAGCCCCATGCCAGCCCATAAGCGTCATCGGTTTCTTCCCGATACTGATTCTTCGTTGTATGTTTAGCGTCCGGCATGGAAAGGAGAAGTAAACAGTGAAGCCCGAGCAGTTTCGGGCGTTCTGCCGGGAATGGGGCGTTCCACGCCACCTTGGAGAAACGCACGGATGGGAGCTAAAAAAAGCCCCTATCCCTGGGAGGATGCTATAGATGCACAACGATACGGTTCATGATACTACCACCCTAAAAGCGAAAAACCCTGTAGAATCAGGCCATCCTCGTCCTGAGAAAGCTTTTACCGCCGGACTGTTTTTCACACTTATAATGAGCGCTTTTACTTTATTCACCGGATGCCAGCAAAACGGGACTCCTGTGGCTGCCGGGGGGAATAATGCGCCCGTCACTACCGTCCGGACTCCGGCGGTTGAAGATGCCCAGACGCTGCAAAACGCGTTCAACCAGGTCGCCGAAGCGGTCGAACCGGCGGTCGTTACGATCAGCACGCAGCGGCGCATACCGGAAAGCCTGCCCCGGAGAGAAGGTACGCCATCGCCCTTTGGGCCCCCCGGTGAGAGGCGCGACCCCCTGGAGGAATTCTTCCGGCGCTTCCGGGATTTCGGATTTGACTTCGGTCCCGGCAGCCTGGACCGGAACGCCGCCCAGCCCGAATTCCGCTTGCTGCAGGGGCCGTTCGGCGGGGGCATGGGCTCCGGCTTCATCTACCGTTCCGACGGCTACATCATGACGAACGCGCACGTCATTCAGGACGCGGAGGTCGTGACCGTCACCCTCGCGGACGGGAGAGAGTACCCCTCTGCAAGGGTGATTGGGTCCGATCCCCGGACGGACATCGCCGTGCTGAAAGTGGAAGCGAATAATCTCCCGGCGCTGCAGCTGGGCGACTCTACTCAGACGCAGGTGGGCGACTGGGCAATAGCGATGGGCAATCCGTTCGGGCTGGAGAAGAGCCTGACGGTGGGAGTCATCTCGGCCACCGCCCGTGAAGTGCCCCTGACCGTTTCCGGACCGGGCAATTACCTCCAGACGGATGCATCCATCAATCCCGGCAACAGCGGCGGCCCGCTCCTGAACATCGGTGGCCGGGTCATCGGGGTGAACAACGCGATCTTCAGCCAGACGGGAGGCAACATCGGGATCGGATTCGCGATTCCGATCAACACGGCGAAGGAGATCGCGGAAATCCTGATTCGGGAGGGCCGGGTCCGCCGGGCGCGGATGGGGGTCGCGATCCGGGACCTGGAGAATCCCCGGGCGTTCGGCCTGCCGCCCGACACCGAAGGGGTTCTCGTGGAAGCCGTGGAGCCGAACAGCCCGGCTTCAAGGGCGGGACTCCAACCCGGCGACGTTATTCTGCGGTTCAACAACGAAAAGGTGTCGGACAGCGTCGAATTCCAGCAGCGGGTCGGACGGGCGGAAATCGGATCGACGGCGACCGTGGAGGCGCTCCGCAACGGCAATACGGTCACGCTCCGCCCCCGCCTCGAAGAGCTGAAAGAAGATGCTCCCGCCGCCCCCACACCCACGCCGCCGGCCGGGGCCGCCCCCGGCGTGCTCGGCGTACAGATCGCCGCCGTGACCCCGGAGCTGGCGCGCCGGTTCAACCTTCAAGTGCAGCAAGGGGTGGTGATCGTCGGCCTACAACCCAACTCCCCGGCGGAGCGGGCCGGCCTCCAACCCGGAGACCTGATCCGCCGGGTCGGGCAAACGCCGGTCACGACCCCGGAGGAGGTCCAAGCGGCAGTGAAACAAATCCTCAGCCGTCAGACGGGTGAATTGAAGAGCGTGGCGCTTTACGTCAGCCGGGGCGAGGAGAGTCGGTATCTCACCGTGCCGGTGAGGGATGGAACGGTGTCCTCCCCACCCGCGCCGTAGATCGGGGAGCTTTCTCGTCGTCGCACTGAATCCGTGAAGGGGCCCATAGAGGGGCTTCCACGGACTGACCGGCGTGTACCGTCCCACAGATCGTGGATTTGATGGGATCAGCTATTTCTCCTACACAATGAAATCGGAAGTGTGCGGCGAGTTTCGTCCACGCGTCGGGTTCGGGAGACTGAAGAGTGCGGATCATCGTCATCGGAGCGGGAGGGGTGGGGAGCGCCGCCGCGCGTTTCCTGGCGAGGGAGGGCCATGCCGTCACCGTCCTGGAGCGGACGCCGGAAGCG
>JAHWJO010000044.1 GCA_019348365.1 Armatimonadota bacterium
TTCCTCCATCGACCGGCTCCGCCACCACAAGGTGCTTCACCTTGTGTATCATACCACGAAAGCTGTCGTTATCGGGCAGGACTCGGGACTGGTCGACCTTGCGCAGGCCGAGGCCGGCCACGGTGCGGCGGGCGCGCCACTGCTCCCCGATAAGGCTCTTTTTCAGAGTCACGCGAAGTTCGGCCATCAGTGCTCCTCCACGTCC
This sequence comes from Armatimonadota bacterium, assembly GCA_019348365.1. Lineage (GTDB taxonomy): Bacteria > Armatimonadota > DTGP01 > DTGP01 > JAHWJO01 > JAHWJO01. The sequence goes on from JAHWJO010000044.1 coordinate 206, forward strand.
GCGAACGACCGGAACGGCAGGTCCGCGAGGTTCTTGCCCCGAGCGCTCGCGATCTGTTCCGGCTGCCGGAGCTGTTCGAGCGCCTTCATGGTCGCCCAGGCGGTGTTGATCGGGTTGTTGCTGCCCAGCGATTTGGAAAGCACGTCGTGGACGCCGGCGGCTTCCAGGATGTGCCGGACGCTGCCGCCCGCCACGACGCCCGTTCCGGGAGAGGCGGGCCGGAGGATCACCTTCGACGCGCCGAAATCCACGGTGATCGGGTGGGGAATGGTGCCGCCGGTCATCGGGATCTTGACCAGGTTCCGTTTCGCGGCTTCCACGCCCTTGCGGATGGCCTCGGGAATGGCGCGGGCTTTGCCCAGCCCCACACCCACGTGGCCTTCACCGTCACCCACGACGATGAGGGCGCTCCAGGAGAGGGTGCGGCCTCCCTTGTGGGTCTTCTGACACTTGTTGGTGGAGACGATGCGCTCCTCCAGGGTCAGGCTGTTCGGATCGATCTTCGTCGGCATGCTAAAACTCCAGCCCTTTCGGCTCGCCGTCCGCCGCTTCGGGGCGGGCGTTGCGGGCCGCGTCGGCGAGCGCCTTGACGCGGCCATGGTACTTGTAACCGCCCCGGTCGAAGACCACCGCGGTGATGCCCTGCTGGAGGGCCCGCTCCGCGACGGTACGGCCCACGAGCGCGCTGGCTTCGGTGTCCTGGGTGCTCTTGCCCTCGAGCTGGGTCCGGAGATCCGGGTCAAGGGTGGAGGCGGCGACGAGGGTGTGCCCCTTCGTGTCGTCGATGATCTGCGCGTAGACGTGCTTGAGGCTGCGGAAGATCATGAGGCGGGGCCGCTCGGTGGTGCCGGAGAGCTTTTTGCGAAGCCGCTCGTGGCGGATCCGTCGTTGTTGGTACGGATTCTCTCGCATTACTTCTTGCCTCCCTTGCCGCCCGCCTTGGCGCTCTTGCCGGCCTTGCGCCGGATGACTTCGCCCTGGTAGCGGATGCCCTTGCCCTTGTAGGGCTCCGGCTTCTTCACGCCCCGGATTTCGGCGGCGGTCTGCCCGACGAGCTCCTTATCGATTCCACGAACGGTGATGATCGGGGCGCGGGTGTTCACGTCCTGCCCGACTTCGAATTCGATGCCGGGGCGCGGGGCGACTTCGACGGGATGCGAGTAACCGACGTTGAGTTGAAGGTTGCTCCCCTGCTTGGAAGCGCGGTACCCCACGCCGCTGATCTCCAACACCTTCTGGTAGCCTTGGGTGACTCCCACGACCATGTTGTTGACGAGCGTGCGGGTCAGGCCGTGCATCGCGCGCTCGGTCTTGTTATCGCCCTGGCGTTCGACGTGCAGGGTGCCGTTTTCGCGGCGGATCGTCACTTCCGGACGCAGAGACCGGGTCAGGGTCCCCTTTGGCCCCTTCACCGTAATCTGGCCGTCATCCATGGTGATATCTACGCCCGCCGGGACGGGGATCGGTTGCCGTCCAATACGAGACATCTTAAAACTCCGTTTCTTAATTTTGGATTTTGGATTTTGGATTTTGGATTGCGTCCGTTCACGCCTCTACAGGATCAAGCCGGTACCCGGAATAACTTTTATAAAAGCGTACAGGGTGCCGAGTGTAATCCAAAATCCAAAATCTAAAATCCAAAATGAGATTACCAGACGTAGCAAAGGACTTCGCCGCCGAGGTGCTCGCGGCGGGCCTGGCGGTCCGTCATCACGCCTTTGGGGGTGGTGAGGATCGCGATGCCCAGGCCGCCCATGACCTTGGGGAGGGCGCCGCTGCCGGTGTAGACGCGGCGGCCCGGCGTGCTGACGCGCTTGAGGTCGGTCAGCACCTTCTCCCGTCGCGGCCCGTACTTGAGATGGACGCGGATCTTCGGGCGGTGCGTGTCCTCCTCCGCGACTTCGTAACGCTTGATGTATCCCTCCGCCTGGAGGACCTTCACGATTTCCAGCTTCAGCTTGGAGTGGTCCAGTTCGAGGGAGTCATGGTTCGCCCTGTTCGCATTCCGGATTCGGGTGAGCAGATCGGCGATCGGATCAGACATCGACATGGGGGACCTCCTACCAGCTGGACTTCGTGACGCCGGGAAGCAAGCCTTGATGCGCCATTTCCCGGAAGCAGATGCGGCAAATGCCGAACTTCCGGATGTAGCCGCGCGGTCGCCCGCACACCCGGCATCGGTAGTACTTGCGAACCTTGAATCTCGGCTCGCGCTTGGCCTTCTCGATGAGCGCCTTTTTGGCCATGGGGCTCTGTTCTCCTCATTTTGGATTTTGGATTTTGGATTTTGGATTGCAAGCGTCCGCCGTGCAAAAGGATGGCTTCTTGTACTCTCTCCCCATTCGGTGCAGGCGGATCGAGTATCGAGCGTAATCCCAAATCCAAAATCTAAAATCTAAAATCGAGTGGTTTCCCATAACGCACGTATGCCCTCGGACCGAGCACGGCAGGGGTCTCTCCGGGGAGAGACGAGAACGCCGTGAGGTATCCGAGGGCTGAACGTCCGGGGTGCTAAATTGTGGAATGATGAGTCGGTGAAGACCGATGGAAGCCGCTTTTTCGGGGCTGTCGCTTGCGGCGACCGCTCATCAAAAACCTGAGCGCACGAAGCGCCAAGAAGAAGTGTAACGGATCGGGCCATGAATGTAAAGCGGTTTCACACCGATAAAAAGGATGCCCCGGGTACATCCCGTACAGGAAGAAATCCTCTTTCCGGTGCATGCATGTGGATATCGTGGGCATAGTGGCAGGCCGCAAGACCGTTGATATAGAGGATGGTATCAGTTCAGGGAAAGGATAGTTGGATATGTCAGTTCAGCCGAGAATGGCGTTTATGTTTATACACCGATGGACGGGGCGTGCTCCTTTATGGAAGACGCTCCTCCTCGGGGCGGTGGTGGGATCGGGACTGGTGGGAGGCGGAAGCCTGAATCCACTGGCGTCGGCGGCGGGAAATGATGAGCCCTCGGCGATGGAGGTGGTGCAGCAGGTGATCGACGCCTATAATCGCCATGACCTGGAGGGATTTGCACGTCGTCATTCGGAAGAGATGGTCACCGTTGCGCCGGCGGCCCCGCCCCTCCGGGGACTCCAGACGCTTCGCGCGTCCCTTCCCCAGGAGTGGCAGGCGTTTCCCGATGCGAAAATTGAAGTGAAGCGGATCGTCGGGGATGACCGGCAGGTCGCCGTGGAGTTGGTGTGGACCGGCACATACCGCCGGGATTTGGAAGGCTTGCCTCCCGCCGACGGCCAGACCCTCCGGCTGTCTCAGATGGGGGTCTACACGGTCAGGAACGGGCGCGTGACCTCGCTGCGAAGCTACTACAATCCGGAGGACCTGACGCGGCAGCTCGCGGCGAAGCGACCCAAATCGCCGCCGCCCCCGCCGACCCTTTCCGGGGCTCCCCTGCCCCGTCGAGCGCCGGCCCCGAAGGCGTTCACCCCGAAGACACGGTGGACTCGAAAACCGGTCCGGGCGAAGACCGCTGTCGTCCGGAAACCGCAAGCCGTGAGAAGAGCCGTGAGAAGTGCATGGAAGCCGCGTGGAACGGTGCGAACCGGTTTCGCCCGCAAGCGATGGGGGACGTACCGCGCGCCGGTTCGCCGGGCCCAGACCCCGAAGCCGGCCGTGCCGGGGATCGCCTTGATCAAGCGGCTTTAGGCGCATCCCCATCTATCATGCATGGGTAGGGGTTCAGAGGGGAAGGATGTTCCCGCTTTGCGGGAGGGGGTAAACCTCTCCCCCGGCCCCTCTCCCGGAATTGGGAGAGGGGCGCCGTACGTATCCTCTTCCGGCTTCGGCCTCGTGCCTGGCCCTCTGGATCTTCGGCATGCTTCTGCCAGGGTGAGCATCCCCCGGCATCTGGACAACCCGGTGCATCACCCGTAGTTGCTGTACTCCTCGTTACGCTGGACGCTGCACCCGGCGGTCATCCCCGGTATGGCGGCCGCGACCTCCCCGGTCGCGGTCTCCGGCACCTCGAACCGGCTCCAGGTGAGCGTCGGATTCTCGGCCATCTTCTGTATGACTCCCGCCGTCATGGAATCCACCAGCGGAGCATAGTCCCGCACATCGCGCGTTTCCATCACATGCACCAGGTTGTGCATCGCCTCTTCCACGGTATCCCAGTAGCCCCCCGGCACGACGTTCCCGGCTTTCCCCAGAAAGAACGTCGCGCAGTACAACCGCTGGGGCTCGTCCACCCGCACCAGTTCGATATACGCCATCGCGTGATCTCCTCGCTCGTAGGTTTCTGATCTTATTGTGACCGCTCCGAGCGGGTTCTACACCATGGATTGCATGGAGCATGGGATTCCAGTTGGCGGATCCCTTTCGGAAAGCCGATCTTTCGCAATTACACCCCCGATCCCGCGTACTCCTCCCACTGCCGATTCAGCGCCTCAACGGGGAGCCGCCCCTTGTGCAGCAGCACGCGATACCGGAGGCGCAATTCCTCGCCTTCCTTCAACTTCAGGGGTTCGTGAAAGAGGAGGGCGGCGTTCATGAAGTTGTCCAGGGGCCGGGTGCGCGCGTAGAACGGCACGGGATGGCGGGGGTTCTCCGGATGATCGAGGAAGGCCATACCCCCGTGCCGGTCCGGCGCGCCGTCCATCTGCCCGGAGAGGTCGCACCAGCGGTCCGGCTCTCCGGCCACATAATCGGCGTTGCGGCCATCGGGAAACAGGAGCGTCCCGTTGCGGAGCGACTGCGGGGCGCGGATGACGAGGCCGCCGTAGCCGCCCCAGGTCGTGTACGGGGTCCGGTCGATGAGCAGGTCCTGAAGCGCGGTCTGGCGCACGTCCCAGTCCATGACGTGGATCTCCGCGCCGGGGGAGTATCGCACGCGCCGTGCCTCCCGGATCGTCTTCTGATCGCGGTGCCGCCACTCCAGCTCCGACGAGAGGGTGATCGCCTTGCCGAAATCTTCTACAATCACTTCCGGCGCGCGGAGGGTGTGTTGATGCCCTTCTTCTCCTCGCCCCTCTTCCCAGTAATTCGCGCCGTTCACGAACTTCCAGGTGAACCAGAGGCCCCGGTGCCACATATGATCCGCCGGGCGGTACGCGCCGAAGTTGCCCCCGTTCGGGAGGCAGAGAGGATAGAAGAACGGTTTCGGCGCGAGGTCCTGCCCGTACGCGTAGCGCAGCGCAACGTCGCCGTCATCCCCCCGCAATTCCACCGATTGGCCGAGATCGTGAACGATTTTCATAGGGTTTTATTCACCGCAGAGGCGCAGAGACGCTGAGAACCCCTGACCCCTGAAGAGGTGAGTTGGTGAATTGGTGAGTTGGTGAACACAATCCTCAACCGCAGATAAAAGCGGATGAACCCCCACAACCATCAGGTCACTTCTTCACCAACTCACCAACTCTCCTCTTCAGATTTATCCCTCTTCCTTCACAAAGGCTTTATAGATCGCGCGGACGGCGGGCTCGAAGTCGGGCGCTTCCACCCCCACGATGATGTTGATCTCGGAGGCCCCCTGGTTGATCATCCGCACGTTGATCCCCGCTTCCGCAAGGGCCGCGAACAGCCGCCCCGCGATCCCGACTTGGTGCGCCATGCCGATCCCCACCGTGGCGATGAGCGCGAGGTCGTGGAGCATGTCCACGCGGTCGGGGTCGAGGATCAACTGGATCTCTTCAAGGACCTGCTGCTCCTTCCCTTCCATCTCCTCCGAGGCGCAGATCACCGACATCGAGTCGATGCTCGTCGGTGCGTGCTCCCACCGGATGTTGAAATGGTCGAGGATCTCCAGGAACTTCCGCCCGAAGCCGTGCTCCAGGTTCATCAGCGCCTTTTCGACGAAGATGGTAGTGAACCCCTTCTTCCCCGCGATCCCGATGATGACGTTCTCGTCCGGTTCGCGCTCCTGCACGATCCGCGTGCCGGGGTCCTCCGGGGCGTTGGTGTTCTTGATCAGGATGGGGATGTTCGCCTCGCGGACGGGGAAGACGGCCTCGTCGTGCAGGACGTTCGCGCCCATGTACGACAGCTCCCGCAGCTCCCGGTAGGTGACTTCCTGAATGGGTCGGGGCCCCTCGATGATGCGGGGATCGGCCATGAGGAGCCCGGATACGTCGGTCCAGTTCTCGTACACCGCCGCATCCATGGCGCGGGCGATGATGGCCCCCGTCACGTCGGAGCCGCCCCGCGAGAAGGTCTTGACCTTGCCCTCAGCGTTGAGTCCGTAGAAGCCGGGGATGACGAACAGGCCCTCCCCCTGGAGGTGCTGGTTCGTGAGGGGATAGGAGCGGGGATCGAGGAGGCCGTCCGGGCCGAACCGGATGCACTCCCCGGCATCCACGAACTTCGCGTCGAGGAGGTTCGCGATCAGGCGGGCGTGGAGGTACTCCCCGCGAGAGGCGATCCAGTCCTCCGTCGCGCCGGCAATGATCTCGCGCTCCACGTCGTCCAGGATTTCGGTCATGCCCTCCACGCCGAGGTCGCGGGCGATCTCCTCGTAGCGGTCGCGGATGAGCCCGAAGGTGGGCTTCACGTCCACGCCTTCATGGGCGACGTGCGAGCAGAGGTAGAGGAGGTCGGTGACCTTCTTGTCGTCCGGGGTGCGCTTGCCGGGGGCCGACACGACGACGTACCGCCGCCGGGGGTCGGACCGGACGATGGCGGCGAGTTTTTGGATCTGCTCGGCGCTGGCGACGGACGTGCCGCCGAATTTCGCGACGATGGGCGCGGACGATTCTTGTTTGCCCCCGTCCACTACATAAAGGAGAGACATGGTCTGCGGCTTTTCTTATATCATTTCTGAAGGCGCTATCGAGAAGTCCGTGGGTGGGCGAAGGCCCGGCGAATGAATTCGCGGCAACAAAGGCACGAAGTCGGCCTGCGCCGACTTCCACCCCAACCGGTTATCCCACTCTTCTCGGAAGTGGCTCCTGGCGTTATCGAGAAGTGTATGGGTGATCGTCCCCTGTCCGGCGTTAAAACACCGGGCTATTACGTACGAAGTCCCGCTTCGAGCGGGACTCTCTTCCAAAGTAGCGATCTCTTCGGAGAGAGACGTATCGAATTCCCCAGCCCGGCTTCAGGCGGGCTTCGTCCCAATAGCCCGGTGTTTTAACGCCGGGCGGTCCAGGTGGACTGATTCCGATAGATCCTCTTTACTGAGGATAACACACGAGGCCCTCTTTACTGAGGATAACACACGCCCCTCGGCTGTGACTACCTTCAAGCTTCTCTCTCCTGCCGGAAGGGCATCCATTACACAGGGCGATGGGGAACCAGCGCCGCCAGCGCCTCCGCCGCGTTGGCGACCCGCTCCGCTCCGGCGGACTCGACGGCACTCCGGAGCGCCGCCGCCGCTCCGTCGGTGAAGTCCCAGTCCCGCTTCGGGTCGGGAACGACGATGAGGACTCTCTTCCCCTCCCGCTGCGCCTTCGAGAGGGCGAGGAGGTTCGGGAGGTTGCCCGGCCCGAACGGCGTGTCCGTCAGCACGATGACCTCCGCCGCTTCCATCATCGCTCCCGCCGCCTCCATGGATTCCGGTGGGAACGCGGAGAACGGGGGCGCTTCCGCCACGGGAATTCCCAGCTCCCTCGCGGCGGCGTGGTCGGTGTCGCCCGCGTTCAGGACCCCGGCGGTGAGGGGATACCCCCGGACGTGGAGCGCGCGGAGCAGCCCCGCACCCGTCCCCCCGCCGCAGATCAGGTGCACGCGCGGGCGCGGCCCTTCGGGGAACGCCCCCTCGGACCCCGGCACCGGGACGACCATCGGCCTCCCCGTCAGAGGGTGCGGCCGGACCAGCGTTTCCGCGTCATACACCTCCCGCAGCCGCTCGACGGTGAGGACTTCTTCCGGGCTTCCCAGGGAGACGAGGCGGCCCCGGTGGAGCATCGCGAGGCGGCGGCAGTACGTCGCGGCGAGGTTCAGGTCGTGCAGCACGGCGACCACGGTGATCCCTTGCAGCCGGTTGAGCCGGTGCAGCAGCTCCAGCAGGCCGATCTGCGCGCTCAGATCGAGATGGGCCGTCGGCTCGTCGAGGAGGAGGAGATCCGGCTCCTGCGCCAGCGCCCGCGCGACGAGGACGCGCTGGTACTCCCCGCCGGAGAGGGTCCCCGCCACGCGCCCCTCAAACGGGAGGGTGCTCGTGAGGCGCATGGCTTCTTCCGCCACCTCGCGGTCCAGCCGGGTCTCCACGCCCCACCGCCCCTGGTAGGGGGAGCGGCCCATCCGCACCAGCTCCCCGGCGGTGAAATCGAGGGTGGGCACGCTGATCTGAGGGACCACCGCCATCCGGCGGGCCAACTCCGCCGGGGCATAGCGCCGGAGATCTTCCCCGTCCAGCTTCACCTCGCCCAACTGCGGGGCCAGGGCGCGGCTGATGACGCGGAGGAGGGTCGTTTTGCCGGAGCCGTTCGGGCCGAGGAGGCCGAGGAAGTCCCCGGCGGGCACCTCCAGCGACACGCCGCTGAGGGCGGACACGTCCCCGAACGCCACCGTCACGCCCTCGATGGACAACCGGGCCGGGGCGCTCATCCGCCGTTTGCCGGGCCGGACTCCCGGACCCTCTCCCCGATCCAGTCCAGGGTGGCCTCCCGCACGTCGGCGGTCTGCGCCTGGATGGTGTAGAACATCGCCTCGCGCATGAGCCGCTGGGCCGGGTGGTCCCGGCCCATGGCGCGCCCGCCCACCGCCGCGATGTACGCGTGGGCCGCGCAGGCAACGAGATCGAGGCTCCAGGCCCTGATGCAGAGCAGCCGGGGCCGGTCGTCCTCCGTCACGCCCCGGTCGGCAAGGCCGAAGGCGGCTTCCCGGCAGCGCGAGACCTCCCGTTCGAGGGTGACGGTCGTATCGGAGAGGGTTTGCGTCGCCGCCTTTTCCGCCAGCGCCCGCATGCCCCGGATGCAGGTCTCCGCGATGCCGAAGACCGCCGGGTTCGGGTGCGCGGTGTTGATCCGGTCCCGCGCTCGCCAGTCCTCCCGTTCCATGATTCTCACCGTATCCTCCTCCGGCACGAGGAGGTCCCGGAAGTGGAGCCGGACCGTCGAGGAGGCGTTCATCGCGGCGAGTTCGAGAGGAGAGGAAGGCTCCAGGCCGTCCGCCGCGACTCCCTCCCGGACGAAGTAGAGGATTCGGTCGTCGGGAAGCGTCGCCGCGACGACGAAGATCCCGGCCAGCCCCCATGAGGTCACCCAGGGCGCTTCGCCGCTCACACGGTAGCCGCCGGGAACAGGCGCGGCGGTGAGGGTTGGCTCGGGGCGGCGCAGGTGAGAGAACGCGACTCCCGCGAGGATTCGGCCTTCGCACATGGCGCGGAGGTAACGGTCCTTCAGCCCCTCGTTCTCGCTACTTGCGACTAACCCGACGGGGCCGTGGTGCTGCGCCTGAACGAAATGGGTGACGCCGCACGCCCCCGCCAGAATCTCGGCGACCCGCCGGGAGACCGCGCCGGGAGCGGCCTTCCCGCCGTACTCCGCCGGACCCGACAGCCCGAGCAGCCCGGTCCCAGCAAGGGCTTCCAGGTTTCTTCGGGGCACGACAGGCGCGCGATCCGTCGCCTCCGCGTGGGGCACGAGGATTTCTTCGGCGACCATGCGGGCGCGCTGGAGGAGTTCTTCCGCATGAGCGCGGTCGGGGGCGGGGGTTTCCGGGGGCAGCAGACTGTCTAAGCTGGACATCTCACCCTGATTTTAACGCATCCCGCCGACGGAAACCCGCATTGGGGAGTTGGGAAATTAGGGAGTTGAGGAGTCGGGAGTCGCTCTGACCCCCGGCCCCTCACCGCGCCGGAGGTTCGCATCCCCTCCGGGCTTTCGCCCGGTCGTCCGGTTCAGCCGCCGGAGTGGGGCTGTTTGTTCCGCAGCAGAAGGAATGCGACTCCCAGGCCGGCGAGAAGCAGCGCCCGCTTCCGGTTGGGGTGAAGCTCCAGGTGGCGGGTATAGAAACTGGTCGGGTGGGCCAGTTTCCCGTAATCGCCGCGCGAGCCGGTGAGGGGCATCGCCGCATCCAGGTTGTCCCGGTGATTGTCCGGAAGGTCCGACTTCTGAAGTTTGAACGACCAGTCCCCCCGGAGCATGAACCAGTCCATGAACGAGGAGCTGACCCGCTCCATGGTGAGCAGGGTCTTGCCCATCCCGCCGATGATCAGGTCGCGGCGGGGGTGTTCGGCGGCGAAGACCACCGCCTCGGCGACAGCGGCGGGCTCGTAGAGCGGGGGTGGCGGCATCGGCTGGACCCCCAGCTTCGACCGCGTGTGCTCGAAGAACGGGGTATTGATCCCGGCGGGCTTGATGAGGGTGAGGGTGATCCCGCTCTGCTCGCGCTCCTGCTCCAGGCGCATGGCGTCGGTGAACCCCTTGACGGCGTGCTTGGAGGCGGCGTACGCGGAATGGTACGGGAACGCCCGCTCCGACTCGATGGACCCCATGTTGATGATCGTTCCCCCGCCCTGCCGCTTCATGTGGGGCAGCACGGCCTTCACGCCGTATACCTGTCCCATGAAGTTCACCTGCATGATCCGCTCGAACTCCTCCAGGGTCGTGTCTTCAACAGTGGCGTAGACCGAGACGGCGGCGTTGTTGAACCAGGTGTCGATCCGCCCGAATTCTCTGATCGACTCCTCAGCCAGATTTTGAACCTCTTCCCAGACGGCCACGTCGGTTGGGACGATGAAGGAGCGCCCTCCCGCCATCTCCACCTCCGCCGCGACCTCCTGCAGGGCCGTGTCGTTGCGGGCGGCGAGGACGACGGTCGCGCCTCTCCGGCCCAGTTGGATGGCCGTCTCCCGCCCGATCCCCGTGGACGCGCCGGTGATGACGACGACTTGCTCGTTCAAAGGCCGTGACATGTCTCCCCCTTGTCGTGTTTTGCGGCGGTAACCGGGCGATGATGAGGCTCAAGAAACGTACCGGCCGGCGCTGTCCCCGCGGGTCGCTGTACCGCGCTTTTCGTAATAATTCGCGCGTCACGCCCAGATCTTTTTGATCTTTACCCCATCCGGACGGTCCGTAACCGGTCGGGGCGAAGCGTCCGAGGGGTTTCAAGCCGTTCCGTATGAGGGTAATTCAGTGAGAGAACACCAGAAAGCCGACCCGCCTCCCCGGGCAGGGAGACAGGCAAGCTTCTGGTGTCCACCGTTACATCATCGTTTGTCCCTCGTATCACTACGGAGCGTCCTCATGGCTTTATCCACCGAAAACGAAGCTCCCTCCCGGCAGCCCTCTTCCGCCGAGGATCCGGTCCTGTCCCATCTTTTACAAGCCGGGAAGCAGTACCAGCATCTCCTCGACGAGAAGGCGCGGCAGGAAGAGGAGCTACACGAAACCCGGTCGGGATTGGAAGCGGTGCAGGCGCAGCTCGGCACCGTTCAGTCTCAGTCTCGGAACCTTCAGGAGGACCTGAACACGGTTCGCAAGGAGCTGGAGAAGTCCGAGGAAGCTCAGGAGGGGCTCCAAGCGGAGCTTCAACGGGCGCAGGCCCGGCTCGATCAGGAGCGGCGGAACGGGCAGGATCACCGGGACCGCGCGGAGCACCTGGCGCGAGAAATCCGGCAGATCCACCGCTCCCTGCTGGGACCGGACGGCAACATCTACCTGCTCCTCCTGCACGCGTGCCTCAATCTCACCGGGGCGAAGCGCGGCCTGTACGTCACCGCGCGGGGAGACGGCCCGCCGTTCCGCATCCGCGCCGCCATCGAGGTGGACGGCTACCCCGACGCGCCCCCCTCCGAGTTCATCCAGGCGTTGTGCCGGAAGGCGCTGAAGGAGGACGAAACGTTCGTCTGCAACGACGGCGGGGACCTGGCGGGATTGCCCTCGCCCGAACGCGACGGCGAGCGTTTTGAGAGCCTGATCGTCGCGCCGGTGGTGCTCCTCCAGAACCTGGACGGGGTCGTCGTCGTTGCGGATAAAGAGAACGGCGAGTTCGGCAAAGAGGACGAGGAGGTCCTGGTCAGCATCGGGGACCATGCCGCCATCGCGGCGGAGAACCAGAAGCTCCGTCGTGACCTCCTGGACGCGTACCTCTCCACCATCACCATGCTCGCCGATGCGGTGGAAGCCAAGGACCCGTACACGCGCGGCCACTGCGAGCAGGTCTCCCGCTTCGCCCGCCATATCGCCGACCGCCTGGGAATGCCCGAGCCGGAGCGGGACATCGTCTGCTACGCCGCCCTGCTCCACGATGTGGGGAAGATCGGGGTGAGCGACGGCGTACTGAACAAGCCGGGGCCGCTCCTGCCGGAAGAGTTCGATCTCGTCCGGTCCCATGTGCGGACGGGACAGACCCTCATCCTGAACGTCCCGGCGCTGGAGCGGGTGGCGGACGTGGTGCTTCACCATCACGAATGGTTCGACGGGTCCGGCTACCCCGACGGTCTCAAGGGCGAGGAGATCCCGCTGGGCTCCCGGATCATCTGCGCGGTGGACTCCTACTGCGCGATGATCACGCGGCGGAGCTACAAGGAAGCCTACAGCGAGGAGCGGGCGAGAGCGGAGCTTCAGCGGTGTTCCGGCACCCAGTTCGACCCCGAGGTGGTGAGGGAGTTTATGGCGGTCCTCGACTCGCCCGAAGCGTTCGACCCCGACGAGGACGATATTTCCGCATGCGGGATCCTGCCGGGGATGCACGTTCCCGGCTTTGAAAGCCTCTCCGCCAGATGAGGAACCCCTTTTTATGAGGAATCCAGGAATCCGGGAAAACCCCCTTATAAGGAAAGCAGGAAGAGAGGAATTCAGGAAGACCCCTCTACCGATGAGGCGAAGGGGTTGATTGTCATCTTTCCTCCCTCATCAAGCTCTTCCTGGATTCCTCATAAAAAGGGGTTTCCTGAATTCCTTCCTTCCTGCTTTCCTTATAAAGGGGTTTTCCTCGTCGGCCTCTTGCGGGATTCTCGTTTTTCCGGTAGAATAGACCTGTTCCGTAACACCCGCTTTAACTATAGATTCATTTCATTAGATGTGCGGATCGCCCGGCGCGGGGGTTCGCTTTTTTTTATGATTCTTATGCGCTCACCTTATTGCGCTCGCTTTCTTACAGGTAACCCACTTCAATGACTCCGATGACTTCACAAGATACGCTCCGAAATATCGCCATCATCGCCCACGTCGACCACGGGAAGACGACGCTCGTGGATGCATTGCTGCGCCAGTCCAACTCCATCCGCGAGAAGGCCGACGCCGTCATCACCGAGCGGCTCATGGACTCCAACGACCTCGAGCGCGAGAAGGGCATCACCATCTTCTCCAAGAACGCCGCCATCCATTACCGGGACCACAAGATCAACATCGTGGACACCCCCGGCCACGCCGACTTCGGCGGGGAGGTCGAGCGGATCATGAAGATGGTCGACGGCTGCCTCCTCCTCGTGGACGCCCGCGAAGGCCCCATGCCCCAGACCCGCTTCGTATTGAAGAAGGCGCTGGAGCACGGCCACCGCATCATCGTCGTGGTGAACAAGGTGGACCGCAAGGATGCCCGCGTCCAGGAGGTGCTCAACGAAACCTTCGACCTCTTCCTGGAGCTGGGCGCGTCGGACGAGCAGGCCGAGTTCCCCACGATCTACGCCAGCGCGGTGCTCGGCAAGGCCGGGACCCATCCCGATCTCGATGCGATGACGGACATCTCCCCCCTCATCGACACGATCATCGAGTCCGTCCCTGCGCCGACCGGCGACCGGGAGCAGCCGCTCCAGCTCCTCACCCTCTCCCTCGCGTACGACGAGTACCGGGGCAAGCTCGCCATCGGCAAGATCACCAACGGCACCCTCTCCAAAGGGCAGATGGTGACCCAGATCGACCGCGAGGGCGTGCAGAAGAAGGTCCGCGTGGCGGACGTATATGCCTACGAGGGGATGGGCCGCGCGCCCGTCGAGACCGCCTATGCCGGGGACATCGTCGCCATCGGAGGGTTACCGGACGTGCATATCGGGGAGACCATCGCCGACCCGAACGCGCCGGTGGCCCTGCCCATCGTCCACATCGAAGAGCCGACGGTGAAGATGATCTTCGCCGTCAACACCTCGCCGTTCGCGGGCCTGGAGGGGCCGTACTGCACCTCCCGCAACCTGCGCGACCGCCTCTACCGCGAGCTGGAGACCGACGTGGCGCTCCGGGTGAACGACACCGAGTCCGCCGATGCGTTCGAGGTGTCGGGCCGGGGCGAGCTGCATCTGGCCATCCTGATCGAGAAGATGCGCCGCGAGGGGTACGAGATGCAGGTCTCGCGCCCGCAGGTCATCTACAAGATGATCGACGGGAAGCGGCACGAGCCGATGGAGGCCGTCTACATCGAGGTGCCCGACGAGTACGCCGGGGCCGTGATGGAGAACATGAGCGGGCGGCTCGGCACGCTGATCGACATGCGGAGCGAGAGCGGCCTGACCACTTTCGAGTTCTCGATCCCCACGCGGGGGCTTATCGGGTTCCGGCACGAGTTCGTGACGGATACGCGGGGCCGGGGGATCATGAACAGCATGACGACCGGGTACGAGCCGTATCAGGGCGACATCAGGAGCGCGAGCCGGGGCTTCCTGGTGGCGCACGAAGCGGGGACGAGCAACCCGTACGGCCTGAACAACGCGGAGAGCCGGGGAGTCCTCTTCATCGGCCCGCAGGTGAAGGTGTACGAGGGGATGATCGTGGGGGTGAACGCCCGCCCGGAAGACCTGGACGTGAACATCGCCAAGATGAAGCACCTGACGAACCACCGCTCTTCGACGGCGGAGGCCGGGATTCGCCTCACTCCTCCGCGCAACCTGAGCCTGGAGCAGTCCATCGAGATCCTCGGGGACGACGAACTGCTGGAAGTCACTCCCAAGAGCCTCCGTCTCCGCAAGGCGATCCTCGACGGCAAGCTGCGGCAGCGCGCGAAAAGCCGCGCCGCCGCGTAGGCCCACGGCGATCGAGTAAACCCAGTCCTGGGGGAGGATCTTATCTTTTGCACGATTCCGACTGGAATTTGCGTGACCGGATTCCGCTCGGTGAGGTGATCGTCCAGAGCCATCGTGGGGCGGGGAACCTGATGGCGGAGAATTCCGCACCAGCCTTTGAACTGGCCTGGAGCCTGGGCACGATCCCCGAGGCGGACCTGCGGACCACGCGAGACGGCGTGATCGTCGCTTTCCACGACAATAACTTCGAGCGCATCCTGCCCGACGCTCCTCCCGAACAGAAGGCGAGAGGGATCGGCGACCTGACCTGGGACGAGGTCTCGCGGCTCGACATCGGGGCCTGGAAGGGCAGGGAGTTCGAGGGCCAGCGCGTCGCCCGTCTGGCCGATGTGTTCGCAATGCTAAAGGACTCTAAAAAGCGTCGGATCTACGTCGATATCA
>JAHWJO010000367.1 GCA_019348365.1 Armatimonadota bacterium
GGACGAGAAGGTGATCTTCGAGGGCGCGCAGGGCAGCCTCCTCGACCTCGATTACGGAACTTATCCCTTCGTCACGTCGTCGCACCCCATCGCCGCCGGGGCGTGCCTGGGGACCGGGATCGGGCCGAGGCACATCGACCGAATCATCGGAGTCGTGAAGGCCTACACCACCCGCGTGGGAACCGGTCCCATGCCCACCGAGCTGCACGACGAGGACGGGGAAAAGATTCGCCGCCGGGGCAACGAGTTCGGCACGACGACGGGCCGCCCGCGCCGCTGTGGCTGGCTCGACGTGGTGCTCCTGCGACACTCCGCCCAGATCAACAGCCTCGACGCTCTTTCGGTCATGCTCCTCGATGTTCTGAGCACGTTCCCCACCCTGAAGATCTGTACCGCTTATCGTACTCCCGACGGCGTGACGGAAGACTTTCCGGCGGACCGCAGCCTGCTCGACGAGGTGGAGCCGATCTATGAGGAGCTGCCGGGCTGGAGCGAGGAGATCACCGAAGTCCGCTCCGTCGCCGACCTCCCGACGAACGCGCGACGCTACCTGAAGCGGATCGAGGAGCTGGTGGGGGTGCCGGTGGAGATCGTCTCCGTTGGGCCGGATCGCGAGCAGACCATCTTCACCGACCGCCCGCGACCGGAAACGACGATCCGCGCCGCCGCCTGATCTGCCGGTATTCTGCCTTGCAATTTGACCCCTCTCCATAGGAGAGGGGTTTTTGCTTCACGGCAGGAGATCCGAACGAAATGCCATAATACAGGATGTTATAGAGACAGCCTTGAGTTTGAATCTTTGAATTTTTATAGGATTTATGCTCATGCTACCGACTCCTGTCATCCCGAGCGTCAGCGAGGGATCTGATCGTACGTGAGCGAGTCTTTAGCACAGGAGAGAGTCTTTCGTCCCCGGGGTCAGATTCCTCACTTCGTTCGGAATGACATGGTAGAGAGGCGGAAGTACTTGGAGGAGAGTGCCTCTGCTCGGACGGACAGGAGCAAGAGGTTTTACGTAAGTCCTGATTGAATTTCCCCCCCTTACCTGCTGAGCATATTGATTCAACCTTGTTCACTTAAGCACTCCAGGAGTTATTAAATGAATCGCTTGATCCCCTTCGTTCTTACATTTGCCCTGCTCGTCTGCCTCTCGCCTCAGACGATAACCGCTCAGAAGGAGACCTCGCAAACCGGCGCGGCGGCAGAAGAAAAGATCCCTCCCACTCGCTACTACCCCCTGACGGTGGGAAACCGTTGGTCCTATAATTTCCGCCGGAAGACGAACTTTACGATGAATCCGCAGAGCGGTCAGGGCCAGAATTTCGACTTCACCTCCACCGGAACCCAGAATGTGGAGATCGTTCGCGAGGACGGAGAGCGGAGCGGCAGCGAGGGGAAGGTGTACGTTCAGAAGGCGACGGAGGTGATGGAAACGTCGAGCGGGGAGGGGGACCCCGGTGAGACCCCTTCGACGGAACCCCGCCTCATCGGCGAGCTGTACTTCCGGCTGAACGACCGGGGCATCTGGGTCATCGCCGACGGGGAACCGGGAGAGACGGGCAACCAGATCGCTCGCGTAAACGACCGGCGTCTGCCGCTGCTCTGGGTGCCCGCCGATTTGAAGCCGGGGAAAAGCTGGATCATCACCAGCCAGATCGACGACACCGTGACGGCGCGGATCACGGCGCGGGCGGGCAAGGCCCAGTCCCTCCGGGTGAACGGCACGACCTATCAGAACGTGATCCCCGTCGTCAGTCTGGCGGACCGCATGAGCGGTCGCCTGGACCTCGGCATCGCGCAGGCGCCGATCAGCGGCGGCCGGATCGTCGATCTCACCTGGTACGCGCCGGGGGTGGGCGTGGTGCGGAGCCATCAACTCGCCAATTTCGAGCTGGAGCCCCCCAACGCCGCGTACACGTCCGCGTCTGCCCACTTCGAGGAGACGCAGGAGCTTCAGCCCGGCCCTCGCGTCCGCTGATGGAATTTGGGGAGTTGGGAAATTCGGGAGTTCGGGAGTGGGGAAATTAGCTCCCACCTCGTTTTTCGGGTATCCCTCATTCATCGGGAGTAGGACCGAAGCCGGTACAAGGTATGCAGGATACACCCATCCCCTTACATGAAGAGGGCTGGGAGGTGAGGTCCATCACCGTCCTATCGATGCATTTGGGAAAAGGAGAGGGTCATCCCCTCTCCTTTTGATTCTCACTTCTTTACAAATCGACCCCAATCATACACAAATAGTAAAGAAATGTATTGAAATAGTTGAAATCTCTCATAAACTCTTGCTATTTGTGAAATAGGAGTTTATATTCATGACAGGAGAGGAGCTGGCACCGTGGCTAAACGCCCGCTAACTCAATGCCCGGTCTGTGATTCCCGTCTCGCCACGACGGAGATGCAATGCGTGGAGTGCGGGACGACGCTGCACGGCGACTTCGTCCCTTCACAATGTAAATTCTGCTCGCTGCCGGAAGATCAACGGAAATTTCTCGATCTGTTTCTCCGGTGCCGGGGGAATCTGAGGGATGTCGAACGCTCCCTTGGGCTTTCCTATCCCACCGTCCGGGCGCGACTGGATGTTCTGCTCTCCAACTTAGGTTACACCGAGGAATCGGCGGAACATGAGGAGCCGGAGGCGACAGGGGCCGGGGATACGGATCGGCGGCGTACCATTCTGGAAGACCTGAACGCCGGGCGGATGTCGGCGGAGGAAGCCGTACAGGTCCTGGAGACGCTGGAGTGAGGGAACGGAACACGATTCCAACTCATTAACTTGACGGGTTGGAAAACCGTTCATCGTCCGGTACACAGGCGCAGTTCTGCGCTCCTGCACACCCGGCGTTCCCCCTTCCTGCCGCACCCCTCTTCCACTCCTGATCCTGCGCGACAGATCCCCCGAAGGAGGAAGCCATGAACGAGGAACGGAAAATCGTGCTCCAGATGTTGCAGGAAGGCAAGATCTCGCTGGAAGAAGCGGAACGGCTGCTGAACGCGTTGGGACGCTCCGACACGGGAGGGTCCGATACCGGGCCGGGACATCGCGAGTCGCGGGAGGGGCGGCGAGGAGATTGGGACTGGGGTCGGGGGAGGCGGGGCGGCTTCTTCTCCGAAGATTGGCCGGGCAAGCTCCACGAAGGGCTGCGGAGCGTCCAGGAAGAAGCGCGGGCTACCGCCGAGACCGCCCGTCGCGAGGTGGAGAACGCCATGCGCGAGATGAAGAGCGCCATGCGTGAGATGAAGCCGCCGAGCAATATCAGCGACCTGATCGGCGGGGCCATCGGCGAGGCGTTCAAAGGGTTCCCCAGAGGCCGCTTCGAGGGGAGCGCGCCGGGCATCTCCCTGCGCGGGGCGAACCTGAGCGGCACGCAGATCCAGGAAGCCAACCTGAGCCGCTGCGATCTCACCGAAGCGATCCTGGAGGGAATCGTCATCCAGGAATCCAACCTGGAAGGCGCGCAGATGAGCCGCGCGCGTCTGAACGGCGCGAACATCAGCGAGACGAATCTGAGCGGAGCGTGCCTGACCCATGCCGTCGCGGAAGGAGCCTGTATCCGGGAATCGAACCTCTCCGGCGCGGACATGACGGAAATCAACCTCCGGGGCGCCAACCTGAGCGAATCGAATTTGAGTCATGCCCGCCTCTCCCGCGCCGATCTGGAAGGGGCGTCGTTGAGCGAGGCCAACCTGCGGAATGCCGACTTGCAGCACGCCCATCTGAGAGGCGCCAGCCTGAGCGAATCCAACCTGGGCGATGCGACGCTCGCCGGGGCCGACCTCGAAGGGGCGAACCTGAGCGAAGCCAACCTCCAGAACGCGAACCTGGAGCGGGCCAACCTGAGGGGAGCGTGCCTGAACGAAGCGAATCTCGGCGATGCGGTGCTGTCTCACGCCGACCTCGAAGGGGCGGACCTCAATGAAGCGCGATTGGAACGCGCCCTCCTCAACGAGGCGAACCTCCGGGCAGTGAACCTGAACGAAGCCCAGCTGTCGAATGCGGACTTGAGTCGCGCCGATCTCGAAGGGGCGAACCTGAACGAGGCGCGGTTGGAGGGCGCGCGGCTGATCGAGGTCAACCTTCGGGGCGCGAACTTCAACGAGGCAACCCTGCATCAGGCGGACCTCCGCCGGTCTGATTTCGAGGGCGCCGGACTCAGCGAAGCCGATCTCCGGGAAGCGCGTCTGGAAGGGGCCAATCTCGCCTACGCCGGATTGGAGGAGGTCAACCTGAACGGCGCGCGGTACGATTCGCAGACCCGATGGCCCGAAGGCTTCGACCCGGAGGAACACGGAGCCGTGAGGGTGACGGGGGAACAACCGGATGAAGCTTATCCTACCGTCCCCACCGACCGGATGTTGAGCCCCTGGAATGACGCGGATCTGACTCACGAGGGCACGCGCGAGACCCGGTACGAATGGAACCCGGAAGAGGTGAGGCGGCTCCGGATCGTCAACCCGCTTGGCCCGATCCGGGTGACCGGCGGACACGACCGGATCGAGATCACCGTTCACAGCCGGGTCCGGGCCGCCGGTCCCGAAGAGGCGGAAACCGCGCTGGACTCCCTCACGCTGGAGGTCACGGAAGGCGAGACCTCCACCCTCATCGTGAGGGACGGCGGGCTTCATGCTGCAAACGCCACCGTAGAAGTGACGGTGAACTGCATCTCGGATCTTTCGGTGGACCTGGAAAGCCCCATTCGCATTCAGGCGGACGCGCTCCAGGGCGGAGCCGGCAGCGGCAGTGGCCGGATCATGCTGGGAAACTGGTCTGAAGGCTGAACACGAAAAGACTCCGGCAGATCACCCGGTCCACAATAAAAATTCCCCTCATTCGTGCAGATGAGGGGGCTTTTTGGTATGAACGGGACTTACACAGAAATTCAGGCATTTGTCATTCCGAACGGAGAGACTCCCTTCCATGTCATCCCGAGCGAATGCGAGGGATCTGACCGTACGTAAGAGAGACATTCGTCCCATGAGATAGTCTTTGGCACAGGAGTGAGTCTATCGTCCTCGGGGTCAGATTCCTCACTCCGTTCGGAATGACATAGAAGAGAGTCTGAAGGACAGATAAGGGAGTCTCTCCGCTCGTACCGATACGGGAGTGACATGCTCCCCAAAAACTGGTCCAACAGATGTGTTAGAATCCGGCACTTGCT
>JAHWJO010000368.1 GCA_019348365.1 Armatimonadota bacterium
CGCCAACGACCACCTCAAGAAAGCCGAAAAAGCCGGCGAGATCTCCGAGGACGAGAACCGCCGCTTCCAAGAGCGGATTCAGAAGCTGACCGACAAGTACGTCGCGGAGCTGGACAAAGTTCAGTCCGCGAAAGAAGAAGAACTCCTGGAAGTCTGACGATTTTGGATTTTAGATTTTGGATTTCCGATTGCCTTCGCAACGCTTCCCTTTGAACAAAGCGGGTTAGAGCGCGAGGCATGATGATGCAATTCAGAGTGATCCTGAACGACCGTAATCCAAAATCGAAAATCCAAAATCCAAAATAAATATGTCTCTCGCCCCCTCCTCCACCCCGGCCCTCTCCCCCGAAGACGAGCTGATCGCCCGTCTCGATCCGGAACGCCTGCCCCGGCACATCGGCATCATCATGGACGGCAACGGGCGCTGGGCGCGGAAGCGGGGCCGCCCCCGAATCTTCGGCCATTACGAAGGCCACAAGACCGTGCGCCAGATCGTCGAGCTGTGCCGGGACCTGGGCATCGAAGTGCTGACGCTCTACACCTTCTCCTCCGAGAACTGGCGGCGGCCCCAGGACGAGGTGTTTGGCCTCATGCAGCTCATCGAGCGGGTCGCGCGGATGGAAACCCCGGAGTTGCACCGGAACAAAGTCCGCATCCGGGCCATCGGGCGGCTGGAGGAGCTGCCTCCCTCCCTCCGTACGGAACTCGATAAGGACATGGAGCTGACCCGCCAGAACACGGGTTTGCAGCTCAACCTGGCGATCAACTACGGCGGGCGGGCGGAGATCATCGACGCGGTGCGAGCGCTGGTCCGCGAGGGCGTATCTCCGGAAACCATCGACGAGGCGGCGCTGAACGCCCGACTCACCACCGCCGGCCAGCCCGACCCCGACCTCATCATCCGCACCGGCGGGGACGCGCGCCTCAGCAATTTTCTCCTCTGGCAGGCCGCCTACGCCGAGATTGTCGTGACGGATGCCCTCTGGCCGGAGTTCAGCAAAGTAGAGCTTTTAACGTCGATCTTAGACTTTCAGAGCCGCACCCGGAAGTTCGGCGGGGTGGTTTGACCCTTGGATACCCGGATCAGAAGAAGAGTTGCTGAATTGGCAACAGACCTTTCTGCAGGAAAGTTGACATACGAAGAATTCTTCGATTTACTCCCTGAAGAAACAGATGATACGGAAGACGAAGAGATAGCGGAATTGCTGGATTTGATTGAGCATGAACCGCAAGTCGGTTTCCTGTGGGCGAGTAAAGAAGAACACGATCGGCATATGGCCCGGATTGAAGAGTTGATTCATCGCTTGAAAGTCATTGATGAATAACGAAGCATGATTTCAATCCGTTATTGTCATAAAGTAGAGGTGTGCCCAAAGCGCCGGGGGAGGGGTTCAAATCGATGAACATTGCCATACTCGGCTCCACCGGCTCCATCGGGAAGCAGGCGCTCGACATCGTCCAGCGACAATCGGACCGGCTGCGGGTCCTCACTCTGGCGACCGGATCGAATGCCGATCTGCTTGCAGAACAGGCCCTCGAATTCCGGCCCACCCTCGTCGCCCTTGCGGATGAGAACGGTCTTCCTCATCTCCGGGACCGCCTCAAGGACACTGGTATCCTCGTCACCGGGGTGGATGAGGGCCTCCATGCCGCCGCCACCTACCCCGGCGTGCAGCGCATCCTCCTCGGCATGACGGGGTTCGCCGCGCTGGAGCCCGCCCTCGCCGGGGCGCAGGCCGGGAAGGATCTCTGCCTCGCCAACAAAGAGGCGCTCGTCGCCGCCGGGGACCTCCTCGTCCGGGCCGCGCGCGATTCCGGGGCGCAGCTTCTCCCCGTCGATTCGGAACATTCCGCGATGTTCCAGTGTCTTCTAGGGGAGGACCCCGCATCGGTCCGCCGCCTGATCCTGACCGCCTCCGGGGGCGCGTTCCGCGACCTCCCGGCCTCCGACCTGGAGCACGTCACGCCGGAGCAGGCGCTGGACCACCCGACCTGGCGGATGGGGGCGAAGATCACCGTCGATTCCGCCACACTCATGAACAAGGGCCTGGAGATCATCGAGGCGCACCGCCTGTTCGACGTGGATATTGACAAGATCGTGACGGTCCAGCACGCTCAGTCCATTGTCCACAGTCTGGTAGAATTCATGGACGGCTCCACGAAGGCGCAGGTCGGGCCGCCGGACATGCGGGTGCCCATCCAGTACGCCCTGCTCTACCCGCATCGCGCGGAGTGGGAGGCGCCCCTGCTGGACTGGACCCGGACGGATGCGTGGACCTTCGGGCCGCTGGACGAGGCGCGTTACCCCTGCCTGACCCTGGCGCGGGAAGCGGCTCAAGCGGGCGGGGATGCCCCTGCCGTGCTCTCGGCGGCGGACGAGGTGGCGGTACAGGCGTTTCTGGATCGCAAGATCGGATTTCTCGACATCGCCCGTGTGATAGAATATACTCTGGAAGCGCACCGGCCCCAGCCCCTCGACTCCGTGGAAGGGCTGCTGGAAGCGGACCGATGGGCGCGGCGGCAAGCCTCCGCGTGTTCGGCGCGGATCGCGGGGGAAAGGACCCCATAACGAATGACGTTTATTATCAATACCCTTTACACAATTATTCCCTTCCTGTTGATCCTCGGGGTGCTCGTCTTCGTGCACGAGCTGGGCCACTACTGGGCGGCCCGGCGCGCCGGGATGAAGGTCCACGAGTTCGCCATCGGCTTCGGCAACGTGCTCTGGAGCACGAAGCGGAAGGTCCCCGTCCGCGTGGGCCGGTCGGATGAGATGGAGTTGGACGAGACGACCTACAGCCTGCGCGCCATTCCGCTGGGCGGCTTCGTGCGGATCGCGGGGATGGACCCCGGCGAGGACCCGAACGAGCCGGGCAGCTTCAGCACGAAGTCGTGGGGCTGGCGGTTCACCACCCTGATCGCCGGGTGCGTGATGAACTTCGCCCTGGCGGTGCTGCTCTACGGCCTCATCGGCTCTTTCCACGGCATCCCGACGGACCGCGTCACCAGCGAGATCGGCGGCGTGGTGCCGGGCACTCCGGCGGCGAAAGCGGGGCTGAAAGCCGGCGATAAGATCGTCGCGGTGAACGACATCAAGACGGAAGAGGTCTCCCGCCTCCGCTCGGAGATCGAGAGCCATCCGGGCCGCCCCGTGCAAGTGGTCATCCGGCGGGGAGAAGAAACCCTCACCCGGACGCTGACCCCCACCGCCGCGAAAGACGAAGCGGGCCAGACCGTGGGCCGAGTGGGCGTGGCCTTCTCTCCGGTGTTCGAGCGGGTCGGCCCGATACAGGCGCTGGGATACGGCGTCACCTCGATCTGGACGATGACGCGGATGACATTCGAGGGCCTGGGAGCGATGATCACGCGCCGGATCGGGTTCAAAGACAACATCGGCGGCCCGGTGATGATCCTCCAGCAGACCGGCGAAGTCGCGCAGCGCGGCGTGATGCCCCTCCTGCACTGGATGGCGATGCTGAGCGTCAATCTCGGCATTTTCAACCTGCTGCCGATCCCGGCGCTCGATGGCGGGCGGCTGATGTTCCTGCTCATCGAAGCCGTGCGCTTCGGTCGCCGTGTCGATCCGAAGAAAGAGGCGTACGTCCACATGGCGGGGTTCGTGCTGCTGCTGCTGTTCATCCTCACCGTGACGTACAACGACCTGTCCCGCGCGCTCAGCAACTGGTTCTGATCGAAGCAAGCTTGAAAGCCCAAACGTAGAAGGGGTGGATGGAATGTCAACGAAACTCCAGGGCGTGCTGCCCCGGCACAAGACGCGGCCCGTCCAGGTCGGGAAAGTCACCATCGGCGGGGACGCGCCCATCGTCGTGCAGTCGATGTGCGACACCGATACCCGCGACGTGGAGGCGACCTGCGAGCAGATCGCGCGGCTGGTGGACGCCGGGTGCGACATCGTGCGGCTTGCCGTGCCGGACATGGAAGCGGCGGAGGCGTTCGCGAAGATCAAGAAGCGCTCCATCGTACCACTCGTGGCGGACATCCATTTCAACTACAAGCTCGCCCTCGCCGCGCTGGAGTCCGGGGCCGATAAGCTGCGCCTGAACCCCGGCAACATCCGCGAGCCGGAGCGCGTGAAGCAGGTCGTCACGGCGGCGAAGGCGCGGGGCGTTCCCATCCGGATCGGCGTGAACGCGGGCTCCATCGACCGGAGCCGCTTCCCCGAACCTACCCCCGAAGCCCTGGTGGACAGCGCCCTCGGGCACATCCGTATCCTTGAAGAGCTCGACTTCATGGATTACATCGTCTCCCTCAAAGCCTTCGACGTGCCGACCGCCGTTGCCGCCTACCGGCTGATGGCGCAGGAGCGGGACTGCCCCCTCCACATCGGCATCACCGAGTCGGGGCTGCCGTGGGCGGGGACGATCCGATCCGCGACGGGGCTCGGCACGCTGCTGTCGATGGGCCTGGGCGATACCATGCGGATCTCGCTCGTCGGCGACCCGGTGGAGGAGGTGAAAGTCTGCTGGGAGGTGCTGAAGAGCCTGAACCTCCGGCATAAAGGCTTCACGCTCATCGCCTGCCCGTCGTGCGGGCGGTGCGAGATCGACCTTCAGGGCGCGGCGGAGGAGGTCCACCGGCGGCTCCAGACTCTCCCCCAGCCGGACCACGAGTACAAGGTCGCGGTGATGGGATGCGTGGTGAACGGTCCCGGCGAGGCGCAGGAGGCGGAGATCGGTATCACGGGCGGCGACGGCCTCGGACTCATCTTCCGGAAGGGCAAAATCGTCCGAAAAGTGAAGGAAGAGCAGATGGTGGACGCCCTGATGGAGGAATTGCGCCAGTTGAGCGTGGAAAACTCTTTCCACGAGGAGGTCACGCCTGATATACTATCACTGGCGGGCGGAAAGAAATCCTGATTAGCCCCGAGCTAACGACCCTCGCACGCCGACCCATAAATGTACCCGCATGTCTTCCGTTGCGGCCCACACGGACCCATCAAGGCGGGAGAGGGATTCCTATTACGGAGGTCACCCAAATGCCGGAAGCGTATTGCGTAAAGTGCCGCTCGAAGAAAGAGATGAAGGACCCTCAGCAGATCACGATGAAGAACGGCAAGCCTGCCACGCAGGGGGTCTGCCCCGATTGTGGAACCAAGATGACCCGCATCGGCGCGGGAGGCTGACGGTTCGG
>JAHWJO010000045.1 GCA_019348365.1 Armatimonadota bacterium
TGGTCGGCCAGAGCGTCGCCGATGGTGAACCGCTGGGCGTCGCGGCCCGGCTGCTGCCGTTCCTGGCGCTCCTGGCGCTCGCGGGTGAACTGCTGGAAGTTCTCCTGCTCCTTCTGGGATTCCACCTGCCGCCGGGAAAGGACGATCCTTCGGCCTTCCTTGTCGATGTCGGTGACCTTGACCTCGACTTCGTCGCCGACCTTGACGACCTGCTCGGGCTTGTTCACGCGCTTGCTGGAGAGCTCCGTGTTCGGGATGATCCCTTCGATGCCGCCGTCCAACTGAACGAACGCGCCGAAGGGCACGAGGCGAGAGACGGTGCCCTGGACCACGTCGTTCACGTTGTATCGGGCGGCCACCTCGGTCCACGGGTCGGGGAGGATCTGCCGCAGGCCGAGGGAGACGCGGTTCTGCTCCAGGTTGATCTTGAGGACCATGACCTGAAGGTCCTGGCCGACCTGGACGACCTCGCTGGGGTGCTTGATGCGGGTCCAGCTCATCTCGGAGATATGCAGCAGGCCGTCGATGCCGCCGAGGTCCACGAACGCGCCGTAATCGGTGATGCGGCGGACGACGCCGGGGCGCACCTGGCCCTCTTCGAGGCTCTCGATGGTCTCCTCGCGCTGGCGCTCGCGCTCCTCTTCGGTGGCGAGGCGATGGGAGAGGACCACCTTGCGGCGCTCCTTATCGACTTCGATCACCTTGAGGGGGAGGACCTGGCCGATGTACTGCTCGAGGTTCCGGACGCGCCCGCTGCCGACGTGGCTGGCGGGGATGAAGCCCCGGATGCCGAGATCCACCACGAGGCCGCCCTTGACGCGGTCGGTGACCATGGCCTGGAGGGTCTCCTGCTCGTTCTTCGCTTCGAGGACGCGCTCCCAGGCTTTCTCGAAATCGGCGCGCTTCTTGGAGAGGACGGGGTTGCCTTCCTGGTCCTCGGCTTCCATGACGTACACGTCGATGGTGTCGCCGACGACGACCGGCTCTTCGGGGGCGCCGGGGATGCCGCGCGACATCTCCTGGGGGGTGACGAGGCCTTCGCTCTTCGTCCCGACATCCACCAGGATGCCTTCGCGGTCGATGTGGACGACGCGGCCCCTGATGACTTCGCCTTCGGTCAGAGCGCGGAAGGTGCGGCTGTAATCGATGGAGCTCGCGTCGATCTCCTGGTCGGTATCGGAGGAGGAGACGTTGCCGCCGGTGATGGCGTCATCCGCATTGGGCGTCGAGAGGACCGCGTCGGGAGCGGCTTCGGCAGAAGGGGGAGAATCGGGGCCGCCGCCGTTGCCCGCAGAGGACGGGGCATCCGGGGCTGTCAGGGTTTCCTGGGCGGAGCCGTCGGCTGCGGAATCCTGCGCCGGAGCGACCGTCTCTTCGCCTGGCGCTTCGGGCTGGTCCTGCAGCTCAGTATTTTGATCAGACATAAAAGCGTTCCTTACACGGGCCTCTACCCCATTTAGGATTTATATGGAGGATTTCGGATGGGATCACTTTGAAGCGGGAGGAAGCGTAACCGTTTCTGAATCCTCTCCCACGAAAATCCAACATCTAAAATTGTGCTGGCGGGCCGTTTTGACGGGACGGGGTCGGGTAAGCGGTCCGCGCCCTCCGAAGCGGACTTCGAAACGGCGCATCTTACCCGACGAAAGTGATGAGTGCGACCTGTAAGCCCCAGAAAATCGAATGCCTTGCGTCTCCCGTATTCGGGGGGCAAGGAGGGATGCGGGACGGAGCTTCCGGGCCGGGAGGAATCGGTCATGACCGGAGCTTCTTCGCAGCATAGAATTGTATCAGCCGGAAGCCGCCATGTCAAGGATGGGGGACTCTCGCTCCAGGGTCATTTCATTACGAGTGCCCGGCGGTTAAAACCGCGTCACCAACCGCACAAAGCATGTCCTGAGCGTAGTCGAATGGATCGGCCTTCGCCGACTCCCCTGCTGCCCGATTCTGCGGCTTTGGACCGGCGTGGAACCCGCGAAGGCGGGTTTCGTGCCCCTACAGACGCGATTTTAATCGCCGGGCATACGTAATGAAATGACCCTGACTCTCGCTCCCTGCCCTCTCGGTTCTGCCGAACGTCCTATCAGGTTAGAAGGACCGTTCGTCGGCGGAGTTCCCTCTGCGGCAGGATTCATGCGAACCCGGCAGGAATTCCGCCGGTAGCCGCCAAACTCTTATCCCAATAACAGATCCGGATGAGGGACTCGGAAAGAAAAGGGGATGCGAGTACCCTTTATATTGTACCCCCTCTCGCCGTAGATGAAAAATCCTCGCGCCCCTGGCGGGTTACGGGTAGACGGGCAACGTAAAGGAGATCGGTAGAGGAAGGCAACCATGTATCGACGCATACTGGTCCCCCTGGACGGGACCGCCTGTTCGGAAGCGGCCCTGCCCCATGCCCAGGCGCTGGCGGAGAAATTCGGTTCGGAGCTGATCCTGATGCGGGTGGTAGAGCCGACCCCCCTGCCCACGCCCGTCACCACCATGGCCCCGATGGACGGCGGCCTCTGGGCGGCGTACCCGCCGGGTATCTCCGAAGTGGAAGAGACGCGGGAAGAGATCGCCGAGGAGTACATCGAGGAGACCGCCGAACGGATCGGGAGGGGCCGCCCCATCACCACCGAGGTGGAGTGGGGCGGGGCCGCCCACGAGATCGCCGAGTGCGCCCATGAACATCGGGCCGATCTCATCATCATCGGCGCACACGAACGCTCGGGCTGGGAGCGATTCCTGCTGGGAAGCACGTCGGAGAGCCTCCTGCACCAGACCGACATCCCCGTCCTGATCGTGAAGTACCATGAACCTCATCGGGAGGAAGCGGCTGCCGGGTAGCGATTTCGATCCTCTCGACACCCGTCAGCGTACCCCCGATTCCCCTCAGCGATAAGCGATAACCCGATACCCCTCAGCGATAAAAGGAGTGGCCTGTGGTGCCGCGTATCGATGAAATCAGCATCCGCCCGAACCCCGTCCCCGCCTCGGGCGGGTTGGTGCGCGCGACCTGCCGGGTGGCGTCGGATGCGCCGGTGAAGAGCGTGGTGGCCTACCCGCCGATTGGAGAGCCGATCCGATTCCAGTATCAGGGGAGCGGCTCCTACGAAACGATCGAGCATGTTCCGCCGGGGGCCATGCCGGGCACGTACGACGTGACGCTCGTCGTCACGGATGTCGAGGGGAATTCGACCCGGACGCAGGTCCCGGTCACATTGACATAACCGGAGCGGCCCCTGCATCGTGCCTCCCAAGGCAGGAGCTCAATTCACAAAAAGGTTGCCATGGGATAGGATCGATGCAACTTTAAAGAGGGAGAAGCCTCTTAATACAAGGGACGAACCCCTTTACTCAACGTGCCGGTATATCGCCGTCACGTCTGATCTCATTTTGTATGATTGCCGGAACGTCACCGGCAAGTCCGGACACGATCCATGAGGGAGCAGAGAAATCATATGTCGGAAAACCAGATCACGCGTCGGGAATTCATGAACCGATCCGGAAAGACGGCGGCGGGCGTCGGATTGGCTGCCGCAGCCGCAAGCGCCCCCGCTCAGGCCGCGCAAAACCGGGCCGCGAGGGACCGCCGCACCATCGGCGCGAACGATAAGATCCGCATGGCCCTCATCGGCTGCGGCGGCATGGGCCGGGCGAACATGCGGAGCTTCATGAAACGCGACGATGTGGAGATCGTCGGCGTGTGCGACGTGGATTCGCGCCGCCAGGCCGAAACCGCCGCCGAAGTGGAGAAGAAATACGGGCGAAGGCCGTACGCGGACAAGGATTAC
This sequence comes from Armatimonadota bacterium, assembly GCA_019348365.1. GTDB lineage: Bacteria > Armatimonadota > DTGP01 > DTGP01 > JAHWJO01 > JAHWJO01. Next base: position 3,780 of record JAHWJO010000045.1, read on the forward strand.
CGCCGGGTGCTGGAGCAGCGCGGCCTCGATGCGGTCATCATCGGCACGCCGGACCACTGGCACGCGCTCCCGATGATCCACGCCTGCGAGCTGGGCCAGGACGTGTATGTCGAGAAGCCGATCTCGCACAATATCGTCGAGGGCCGCGCTATGGTCAACGCCGCGAAGAAATTCGGGTCGGTGGTGCAGGTGGGCACATGGCAGCGGAGCGTCCAGCACTTCATCGACGCCATCGATTACGTCCGGAGCGGCAAGCTCGGCAAGGTGAGCGTCGTGCGGACCTGGAAGGTCGGGGCCGACGGGATCGGCAGCATGGAGCCGCAGCCCGCCCCGGACTTCCTCGATTGGGACATGTGGCTGGGGCCTGCCCCGTACGTCGCGTTCCGGCCCAACCGGTGCCACCTGCTCAACAAGGGGTCGTCGCCGTTCCGCTGGTTCTACGATTACGCTTCCGGCATGACGGGCGACTGGGGGGTCCACCTCATCGACATCGCGCTGCTGGGGATGAACGTCTGGCACCCGAGCCAGGTCTCCAGCGTGGGCGGCAAGATCATCTCCGGCCCGCAGGACGACCGCACCACGCCGGACACGCAGATCGCCATCTACAAGTTCAACAACCCGGAGTTCGTCCTCCACTGGGAGGTGCATGTGGGCGCGCCGGGACTGGACGGCGGCGGGGACCACGGGATCGAGTTCATCGGCAGCGACCAGATCGTCATGGTGAACCGGGGCGGCTGGAGCATCAGCGATAAGAAGCTCAACCCGGTCACGAAGACCGCCAGCCTCCGCCGCGTGGACAGCTACTCGAAGAACGGGCTGGACAACCACACAGCCAACTTCCTCGACTGCATGCGGAGTCGGGAGACGCCGCGCTCGGATATCGAGACGATGCACTACACCACCGTGGCCTGTCACCTGGGGAACCTCGCCTACCGCACCGGCGAGACCGTGGCGTGGGACCCCCGCACCGAACGGGTGACGAACAACCGGGACGTGATGAAGGACATCATCTACCGGCGGGAGTACCGCAAGCCGTGGAAGCTCCCGATGCACCGCCCATCGGGGTAGAAGACCCCGATTGAAATTAGTGGGGGCATACAGAGGGGAAGTCAGATCTGACTTCCCCTCCTTATTTTGTTTTGGACGGCTTCTTCTTACTCTTCTCCCCAGGGAATAAGGAATAAGGGCCGGCGGCGTACACGCCCTTGGGTTCATCCGGCCTTTTTTCCAGAGCCTTCGCCTCTTCGATCCTGAGCGATTCTCCCACTTCGTCCGGCTCAATTCTCCGGATGTAGGCCAGGGCCTCTTCCCTGCTGTCCGCGACCACATCGTAGCTGGTGAAAAAACCGGGCGCGACGGTTTCGCCCTCAAACGGCTCCGGCCAGACCCCTTCCACCAGAACCCGGTAGTATTTGGCACTCGGTGAAATCTCACCATCAAGCTGCCGGAGGAGCCAGAACGCTTTCTGGCAGTTCTTGTCCCATTCCAGCGCCGCTTTCAAACAGAGGAGCGCCCCCTCTTTATCATTCCTTCCCTTCCAGTAGGCCAGCGCGAGCGCCGTCAGAAGCCGGGCGAGGAAGTGTCTTTCCTGCTCCGTTTCAGCCTCCGTATCGAGGAAGTCCGACGCGAGGGCGAGGGTCTCTTCGTACCGCTCCAGCGCATTGAGCGATTCCGTTCGTACAGCCATGACAGGAAGATACAGATCCTCATCCGTCACCTGCTCCAAGACATCGAGAGATTCCACATATCTCTTCTGCCGGGATAGCAGAATCGCGATGTTCAGATTGATCGACGCAGGATAGGTCTGCGGACAGGCGAGTGCGGAGCGATAGGCGTTGAAGGCATCATCATATCGGCCCTGGTCGGAGTAGTAGTTTCCCAACAGTTGCCAGAGCCGCCAGACCGAGGGGGCGTAGGATACCCCCTCTTCCAACGCCTCCACCGCTTTCTTCAGGCGGCCCTCTTCCGCGTAGGCCAGCGCCAGAATCTCGAATGAGGAGGTGTGCCGGAGGTCTCTTAGCCGCTTGCCGATCCGCTTCGCGCGCTTGTAGTCGTGTTCCTCGACGGCGCGGAAACCCATTTTCATCAGAGCTTCGGCGGTCCTGTCGCTCATAAGTCTTCAAGGGTTGAAACGATATCGAAGTGAACTACTGGAGAAGCAGGTACGGGCGCATCTTTTCCAGCTTCTTGGGGCCGATGCCTTTGACCTCCAATAGACCTTCCGGCGAGGTAAAGGGGCCGTGAGAATCCCGGTACTCCATGATCTTCTGCGCGGTGGATGGCCCGACCCCCGGCAACCGGTCCAGCTCTTCGAGGGTGGCCGTGTTGACGTTGACCATGCCGGACGCGGTTTTAACCGACTTCGCCGCGCTTCGTCGGGAGGGACTGGAAGGACCCGTTCCACTCCCCTTCGCGGGAATGAAGATCTGCTGGCCGTCCCCGATCCGCGCGGCGAGGTTGAGCGAATCGAGATCCGCGCTGCGGGCGGCTCCCCCGGCCTTGTTCACCGCATCAATGACTCGCTTCCCCGGCGCGAGGGCGTAGACCCCCGGCTTCTTCACCGCCCCCGCCACATGGACGACGAGGAGGGTCGAAGCCGGGGGAGTCCGGGCCGGTGACGCGCCGCCGATACGAGGGCGGGTTGAGGGGGTCTGACGGGGCGCGTTTCTGGCGTACGCGCTCCCCGAAAGGAACGTCACGGGCGGCGGCTGGGCGTTCTTCCGCAGCCCAAATCCGATCCCTCCGAGGAGCATGAGGGCCAGCGCGATGAAGACGCCGCGTTGCATAGGGTTCCACTCGTACATGGCGGGACTCCGGAGCCGAGATCTCTATCCTGTGACGCTCGGCGGGAGAAGCAGGATGTTGACGGGTTGAGAGAGTGCAGGCTTTCTCTTACTGTTCTGTTCGCAAAGCCGCTCGATAATCCTTTTATGTTAACGGTTACTGTTTGGGAATCCGTTCGCTTTAACTCCTCAAACTTCTCGTGCGACGCGGAGTTTATGCAGGAAACGGGCGGCTGAAACGTTTGGCGTGAAATGCGGGAGGGGCCGGCGGTTGAAACCGCGCCTGGAGGGGCACGAAGTCCGCCTTCGCGGACTCTCGTTCCAGCCCTTCAAAAAGGTCGAAAGAGGTCGAGGCTGAATGTAGAGTCGCCGGAGGGCGACTTCGTGCTGTTGTTGCCGCGAATTCATTCGCCGGGAACTCACATCAAACGTTGAAGTCCCAACTCTATGGCATCAAGTCGTAAAGAACGCCCCTTCACCGGCCCGCATGCGTTAGAATAGTCTGTCCCCGATCTGTCCCTGTCTTCCTGAGTCCCGCATGATCGATTCCTCTCCTCCGCCGAAGCCCTGTCGCCCGCCGCTCGTCGCGCCACTGCGCCGGGGAGAATCGTCCCCGCTGCTCAATGCTCTGGCCGAGGGCCGTCTGTCCATACTCCCTGCCGCCTCCCCGTCCGGCGTACCGAATCCGGTTCCTCCCCTGCCGCCAGGGAGCGTGGGTGGGCCTTCTGGATCGCCTCCCCCGCCCGGTTCGGCGCTTTCCGCCGCAACCGAAGCGCTGCCCGCCGCCCCGGCGGAGCCCGCGCCCGATGATCTCGTGCCGGATGAAGCCGATTCTGATGAAGCGCCGCCCCCGCTGGAGCCCCTTCCCGACCTCCCCCCTCCCCCGCCGGACGAGGAGCCGGTGATTCCCTCTCCCGCGCCCGACAGCATTCCGGTCGAGATCGCAGCGGACGAAAGCGAAGGAAACACCGACGAGGATCAGGTGATCCTCCGGGGCAACGCCCGCATCCGTTCGGAGGAACGGGAGATTCTGGCGGATCAGATCACCGCCGACACCCGGACGACGGAGATCCTCGCCGAAGGGGACGTGCGCGTTACCGGCGACGGGCGGCGGATCGAGGGGCAGCGCGCGCGGGGCAACCTCCGGCAGCGCACCGTGAACCTCGAAGGGGACGTGACCTACACCTCTGTCCTCCAGATCCCCAACGAGCGGGTCGGCCCGCGCGACCTGCCGATCACCGTCCGAGCGGAAGCCATCGACTACAACTTCGAGCAGCGCACCGGGTCGGTACGGAACCTGGAGACCACGCTTCAGGGATTGCGCTTCCGGGGGGAATCCGGCGTCCTCCTCCCCGACCAGCGGCTTCAGATCCAGGGCGCGGAATTCTCTTTCTGCCCGGTGGACGAGCGGGGGCGATACGGGTACCGCCTCCGGGCGCAACAGGTGGACTACAATCCGTTGGAAGGGGCGGTGGCGCAGCGGGCGACTCTTTACATCGGGAACCGGCGGATCGTCACGCTCTCCCGTTACGAGATCGAGCGGGGCGGCGAGGGCGGGTCCGCGAACATTCCCCTTCCTCGGATCGGCAGCTCCCGGCTGGCCGGATCGTTCGTGAGTTTCGGGTTCCAGCCCACCCTCCGGCGGAACGTCATCGCCGACACGCGGCTGGAGCTCGCCACCAAAGTGGGACTTCGCGTCTTTACCACGGCCCGGTCCGTCAGCGGCGGCCCCAACCCGTTCCTGCGGGTCCACCTGGACGAAGAAGTGCTCGGGCGCGACCCCCAGCGGCTGCTCATCGACCGGCTGCCGGAGGTGGGCTTCCTACTGGACGAGCGGTCGCGGTCCCGGTGGAGCCGCCGTTTGAGGGGGGAGGTCAGCTACGGGTACATCCGCCAGCACAATCCGAATCGCCGCACGGGCCGGGGGCTGCTCTCGCTGCTCGCGCAGCCGATCCCCCTTCAGGACTGGGGCGGGTGGCGGTTGAGCGCGCGGCCCGGACTCAACCTGATGCAGTACTCTTCGGGGGAGTCGTACCGGGATCTGTACGGGGAATTCGCCCTTGCCCGGCGGTGGGCGCCCCGGCGCGACGTTCGGGTGGGGATCACGAAGCATCTCACCGGCGGGTCTACCCCGTTCCGGTTCGATGAGGCGCTCATTCCTACGGAGCTGTTCGGACGGCTGCGGTGGACGGCGGGGGACTGGGGATTCGGCCTCGATTCGCGGTACGATCTCAGCCGGTCCGAGCTGTTCGATGCACGGTTCAGCATCGGGAAAGTGATCCGATGCGTGGAGCCGCGCCTGGTGTTCAGCACCCGGCTGCGGCAGGTCCGGCTGGAAGTCAACCTGCTCGGGCTGACGGATCTGGACGACCTGCCCCCGGCGGGCACGGTCCCGCCCCCCTCGGTCTCTTACCCGCCGGATCAGGCGAACGGGTGCGATTCATGCGACCGTACCGCACACCTACCGCGCTGAAACAGTCATCACCGGCAAACTATGCTGTGCAAAGCGAATACTTAATGATTGGGGATCGTCTCGTCTTTGCCTGCCGAGGTGGTGTGGGTGTCCTCGTTGAGATCCGCGCGGGTGTGCGGGACTCCGGTTTCACCGGCGGTGTTCGCGCCTTTCCCGGTGGCGTAGTCGCCTTTATTCTCCGGGTCTCCGGCGTAGCCCGTCGCCCCGACGGTCCCCGTGGACTGGACTTTTCCGCTGCCGATCTCCTCGGCACTATCGGTGGGCGTTTTCGTTTCGGTGTCTCGGATGACATCCTGCGGGAGGGTTTCCGAATCGGTGTGACTCATGGCGGCCTCCATTCCGGCATAAAAAGGCCCGGAAGGAGACGCATCGAGATCTTCCCGCTTACACGTTCGTCAGTCCCGAAGCGTTCCCCCGAGCCGGAGGTGCAAAACGGCAACTCCGGGTGTGATATCGTCGCCGGGGGCAGCGGGAATCGACCTCCGCTCTCTTAGCGGACCTTCTCCCCGAAGGACCCGGCCTCCCGATACCGCCTGGGAGTTGTCCCCCCTCTTCCGGCCTACCGATGCCGGAGAAACGAGGTAATGATTCGTACCCCCGCCCGAACGCCCTTAAACCCGGCCTTGGGGAGTCGGGGAGTTGGGAAATTAAGGAATAGGAGGTCGGGTGAGGGCGCTACTCCCTACACCCGACCTCCTATTCCCTAATTACGGGTGGTGATGCGGGTCTGGGCGGGATCGGAGAGCCAGGCGAGGGCGCGTTGCAGGGGGAGGTCGGCGGTGGGGAGGCGGGGGGTAGACTCCACAAGGATGTTCGGCTTCACCCCCTTGTGGCTGATGTCGGTGCCCCGGGGCGTGTAGTAATGGTGGGTGGTGATGAGGACCGCCGAGCCGTCCGGGTTGGGGGTGATGGTCTGCACCAGCGCCTTGCCGTAGGTCTTCTGGCCGATGACGACTCCGGAGCCGGTGTCCTGAATCGCTGCCGCAACGATCTCCGCCGCACTGGCGCTCCAGCGGTCCACGAGAACGGCGACGGGGATTTTCGGCGTGAGGCGCTTGGAGGGGATGTTGGGGACGGGAACCCGGTGGTTGTCCCGGTCGCGGGTGAAGACGACCGGCCCCCGGTCGATGAAGCGGCTGGCGATATCGACGGCGGTGTTGAAGAACCCGCCGGGATTGCCGCGCAGGTCGAGGACGAGAGAGCGCATCCCCCGCGATTTCAGCTTCCGCAGGGCCAGCCCCACCTCTTCATCGCTGCGGTCCCCGAACGTATCGAGCTTGATGTAGCCGACGCCCCGCTCCATGAGCCGCGCCGTGACCGTCGGCGTGTAGATGAGCTTGCGGAGGAGGCTGAACCGGAGAGGGGCTTTTGCGCCTTTGCGCTGGACCGCCACGTTCACCCACGTTCTCGGATCCCCGTGGAGATAGCTCTGCGCGCGTTCGGCGGCGCGAACGCCGGGGCGGATCGGATGTCCCGCCACTTCAACGAGGAGATCGCCCACGCGAATACCCGCGCCCTTCGCCGGGCCGTCGGCATCCACCTGGGAGACCTCCGCCTGATTCTTCGCGTTCTGGACGAGGGTGACGCCGATCCCGCCGAATTGCCCGCTGTTCTCCTCCTGCATGCGGCGGAACTGCACCGGGTCGAGGTATCGGGTGTAGCGGTCCCCCAGGGAGTCGACCATCCCTTTCACCGCCGCATGCTTGAGGGCGGCCCTGTCGGGCACCGCGCCGAAGTAACGGGACCGGATGATCCGGAGCGCATCGTCCACTTCCCCCGCCGTCGTGGAGGTATCCACGCCCTTCAGCGCGATCGGAACGGGCGGGGCGGTTCGCTCGGGGAGGAGCGCGATGCTCGCCCACATCCGGCGGGCGGGGGGCAGAGGCCGGGAAAGAGCGACGGCGCGCCGGGGAGCCGTAAGAGTCGCGCGACTCTGCGAGGGAGGATTCGCCAGGGTACTGCTGCTGACGGAGAACCCCAAAATAGCAGGGGCCGCCAGGCCGAGTGACAGCGCAACCGTGAGAGGAACGGTTCGTGGACGGAGAGTCAAAGGGCTCACCTGAAAAGACACATAGGAGGATCTGCAGCGTTGCCGGTATGCGATTGCCGGTTAGGCCGGGTGGGTCTATCGTACCATGGAGCCGTGCGCGCGTCAATCCGACTTGTGAAAGCCGTCAGGGACCGTTTACTGCTTGAGTCGCCGGGCACAAACATTAACGCTGAATCGGGAATTGCTACCGTGGGTTTCTACCGATTGGACGCGCGCGGGATCGGCGGGGTTCCGACGTCATTCATATCAACGCGGAAATGACCCGTTTGTCACACTGCGGGGCCGTTGCCCAGGGGCATAGAGAGGAGGCGGTTCGTTTGCAGGGGTCTACTGCGGGGGCAGGAACTTCTCCAGCCAGGCGAGCGTGGTCGCGACCATCTCCTGCGTCACCTCGTGGGCGATGCCCGCGTACGGGAGGAATTGCAGCCGCTCCGGCATCTCCCGATAATGGGGCTGAAGCCGCTCGAACAGGTCATACTCCGGCTGGATCGGCACCAGTTCGTCCAGTTCGCCGTGCTGGATGAGGACCGCGCACGGCGGGAACCGCTCCGGGTGAGCGGCGGGGTTGATCTCCCTCAGGTGCGCCTCTTCCTCCGGCGCGAGCTCGATGGGCGCCCAGAGCAGCGGTGACCCGATGAGCGGCACGGCGACCTCGATCCGGGGGTCATGCGTGAGGACGAGGTAGGTGATGAACGCCCCCATGGAAATCCCGATCATCGCGACGGGGCCGTTCCCAAACGTGTCGATCAGGGTGCGAACGTCTTCGGCGGTCCCCTCGATGACTTCGAGGAACGTGCGCTGGAACTCCGCTTCAAAGCGGGCCTCGAAGTCGAGGGCGCGGCGCTCACCGTGCAGGCGCGCGTCGGGCAGGAGGACCCGGTAGCCTCGCCCGGCGATCTGCAACCCGAACGCGAGGACGCTCTCCTTACTCCCGGTATAGCCGTGCTGAAGAATCACGAGGGGGCGGTCGTCGCCGCTTCCCGGATGGAGGAGCCAGAGGGGGATGCCCGGCGAGATGGTCCGCTTTTCCAGAAGGAACCGTTGGGGGTACAAGAGATCCTGTGTATCCGAAGAAGTCATGGAGAACCTTGGGCGAAATGATGAAGGGGGATAGGGTTTATAAGGGTATGGATCAGGTAGGGGATTGTTCTTCGGACAGGGAGCGGCCCGTCTGCAAGTCGTTGAGGTCTCCGGTCGAGACCTCGTCATTCGCGAGGTCCGGAGCCGTTCGGTTCCCGGTCAGGATGGCGTCGGGATTGTACATGCCTTTCATCGTCCCTTTATCCCGTCCCGATTTCGAGTTGTCTACTTCCGTCGCATCTGGGTCTCTGTCCATCGTCGCTTCTTTTCGGTCGGGTTCCCCCGCGCTCGAGTCAGCGATTCACGACCGCTTGAGGCTTACCCGTGAGGCGGAACGGGTCAAACGCCCACCTTTTCACTGTTGATCGGTTACAATGACGGAAGGAGTTTCGGCTTTGCATCGCTTACATGTAGAGCAGGAGGTTTTTTTATGTCCAAAGGTTATCTGATCCGGCATTTCGATGATGTGGAGCCGGTCCCCTGCCCCTGCGGCAGCAGCACCCGGCCCATCACCATCAAAGACACGCCGCTCGTCAACTTCCACGTCACCCACATACAGGATTCGGTGAAGCACTACCACAAGGAAGCGACGGAGGTCTATTACATCCTCGAAGGCTCCGGGTTCATGGAGCTGAACGACGAGACGATCCCCCTCCGACCCGGCCTCGTCCTTCTTATTGAGCCGTACACCGCGCACCGGGGCTACGGCGACTTCAAGACGATTGTGGTGGGCGTTCCCGCCTGCAAGCACGATGACGAGTTCTTTGTGGAAGATGAGAAGCCAACGGAGGCTCGGGAAACTGTCACCGCTAGCGTGTGATGCAACCTGATATTCAAAATTGGGTTGGGGGTGAATGGGACACGGAGCTTCGCTGCGCTCGCTTCACGGAAACTACAGGAAACCCCGGATACCCCCTGAAACCCTTATGCAACCACAGATGAACACAGATGAGTAATTGCGCAGTTCCTATCTGTATTCATCTGTGATTCCTTTGAGCTTCTCTTTGTGTCCTTTGTGTCCTTTGTGGTTCAAAGGGGTTGATCCGGGGTTTCCTGTAGTTTCCGTGAAGCGAGCGCAGCGAAGCTCCGTGTCCCATTCACCCCCAACCCAATTTTGAACCTTGAACCAGGAACTCGCTTGAGGTATTGAATGGCTCGAAGAGTTTCGATCATTGATGCGGACATTCACCCGTCCTTCGACCCCCGCCGAATCCGGGAGTTCCTGCCGGAGCCATGGCGCACCCGCTACGCGAGCGGCAACCGGAGCGCGGGCGGGCTGGGCTACTGGAACCCGAACGGGGTCCGGCGGTCCGATGTCACGCTGCCGGACGGCTCCAAGATCGACAGCGACCCCCGGCTTCTCGTGAGTCACTTCATGGACGCTTACGAGATCGAAATCGGCATCCTCAACCCGGAGGGGCTGGCGTTCGGGCTATCGCCGGAGCCGGACTACTCCGCCGCCCTCGCTTCCGCCATCAACGACGTGATGACTCACGACTGGCTCGCCGTCGAGCCCCGCCTGCGGGGGTCGCTCGTCGTCTCCCCCGGCGACCCGGAGCTGGCGGCGCGGGAGATCCGCCGGTTGGGTGGCCACCACGGAATCGTGCAGGTGCTCATGGCGAGCGGCGCGCGGATGCCTTACGGCCAGCGGTACTACCACCCGATCTATGCCGCCGCCGTGGAGATGAACCTGCCCGTCGCCATCCATCCGGGCTCCGAGGGCACGGGGATCTCCGGCGCGCCGACCGCCGCCGGGTATCCCACCAGCTACTTCGAGTGGCACACGGGCCTGGTGGGGAGCTATCTCGCCCACCTCATCAGCCTCGTGACGGAGGGGGTGTTCATCAAGTTCCCCACCCTCAAGTTCGTGCTGATCGAGGGGGGAGTCTCCTGGATTCCCCCGCTGCTGTGGCGGTTCGACAAGAACTGGAAGGCCCTGCGGCAGACGACCCCCTGGCTGGATCGCCCGCCGAGCGAGATCGTGCAGGAGCATATCCGGCTCACGACGCAGCCCCTGGAAGAGCCGGAAGAAGGGGAGCATTTCCATCGCATCCTGGAGATGTTCGACGCAGCTCGGATGTTGATGTTCTCCACCGATTTCCCGCACTGGGACGGCGACGTTCCCGACTTCGCCGCCCGCGCGTTCCCGCCGGAGCTGCGGGACCGGGTCATGAGCGAAACGGCCCGCGAGCTGTATCGGCTGTCCGCCGCCCGCGAGACGCCACCGTTGCGGGAGGCCGCCCATGCCTGAAACCCCGGCGCGCGAGAAGCGGCGGCATTGCGTGGCAACGGTGGACGAAATCCCCCCCGGCGAGCGGAAGATCGCGGAGGTGGAGGGGCGGTCCATCGGCGTGTTCAACGTGAAGGGCGAGTACGTGGCGGTGTTGAACCTCGGCCCGCACGAACTGGCCCCGGTCTGCCGGGGACGGGTGGGCGGCACGACCCTCCCCTCCCCGCCGGGGGAGTTCCGGTGGGGCCGCGAGGGGGAGATCCTTTCCTGCCCCTGGCACGGCTGGGAGTTCGACCTGCTGACCGGCAAGGCCCTCGCCGACCGCCGCCGACACCTGCGGCTCTTCCCGGTGACGGTGGAAGAGGAAAAGGTCTACGTCACTTTGTAACAGTCCCAGGCCCCTCATCCGGCATCGAAGGGACCCAACTGAGCGTATCACATCCCCGGCTCCACAAAACGAGCCGGGGAGTCAGGAGCATGAACCATGGACGAAATCACACGGCGGGAATTTTTAAAACGCGCCGCTGCAGCCCCCGCCACGCTCGGCATCGCCAGCCTCGCCGCGAGCGATGCGGAGGCCGCCGAGCAGCGCAGGGAGATGCCCATGCGGAACCTGGGTAAGACGGGGGTGAAGGTCTCCGCACTCGGGTTCGGGGGCGGGTCGATCTTCCTTCAGGCCTCCGAAGAACAGGCCGCCGCCATGCTGGAACAGGCGTTTGCCGCTGGGATCACCTATTTCGATACGGCGGCGGACTACGGGAGCGACCGGCAGTCCGAAAAGCGATACGGCAAAGTGCTCCCCCGTTTCCGGAAGCAGATCTTCCTGGCGACCAAAACCGCCAACCGTACCTATGACGGCGCCATGCGTTCGGTGGAAGAGAGCTTGAAAGCGCTGAACACCGACCGCCTGGACCTGATCCAGATGCACGACGTGGGGCCGTCGGACGACCCGACGAAGTGGGAGCGGCCGGACGGCGCGCTCACCGCGCTCCGCAAGCTCCAGGAGCAGAAGGTCGTGCGGTTCGTGGGCTTCACCGGGCATCAGCAGG
>JAHWJO010000369.1 GCA_019348365.1 Armatimonadota bacterium
TTCGGACCGATTTCGCCAGATTCCGGACCGTCTGGACGAACCGCTCGCCCCGGTCCATGAAGTCGTTGAACATCCCGAAGCTGGCGCAGCCGGGGGCCAGCATCACCACGTCGCCGGGGCGGGCGAGCGCGTGCGCCTGCTCCACCGCTTCATCGAGAGTGTCCGCCTTGATGACCGTCGCACCACCATTGCCGATGGCGGCAGCGATCTCGTCCGCCGCCGCCCCGATCAGGATGACGGCCTTCGCGTGTTGGGAGATCGTCGGGCCGGCCTGGGAGAAATCGAGGTTCTTGTTCTTGCCGCCGGAGATGAGGATCGTCGGCTTCGAGTAGCTCAACAGCGACGCGACGAGCGCCGCCGGGTTCGTACACATGGAGTTATTAATGTAAGTGACTCCCTGGATGACTTCCACCGGCTCCATCCGGTGCGCGACGGGCCGGAACGCCTCCAATCCCTGCCGGATCGCATCCGGGTTCGCGCCGAGGAGCCATGCCGCGAGCCCCGCCGCCAGGGCGTTCTCGACGTTGTGGCGGCCCGGCACCGGTATGCACGAGACCGGTGCCAGCCGTTCCGTACGGCCTTGCTGCCGGGCGACGAGCCAGCCGTCTTCGACCCACGCGGCGGATGCGTTTTCATCGACAATGTCGGGACGCTCAAGGCTGAAAAGAGACGGGCGGATGCGGAGTGTCTCTGACAGGTTTATCTCCGGCATCCGGGCCGTAGCCGCGTTGATAACGGCGAAATCGTCGGGGGTCAGGTTCTCGAAAATGCGGGCCTTGGCAGCGCCGTACTCCGCCAGGTCTTTATGGCGGTCGAAGTGGTCCGGGGAGAGGTTCGTGAGTATGGCGACTTTGGGGCGGAACGTGGAAATCTGCTCCAGTTGGAAGCTGCTCACTTCAGCGACGATCACGTCTTCCGGAGCGGCTTTCATCGCGAGAGCGTTGATCGGCTCGCCGGGAGCAAGGTTGCCGCCGACCCACGCTCGGGGGAAGGCGCGCTTCAGGATCTCGCCGCACATCGCCGTGGTGGTGGACTTCCCGTTCGTGCCGGTGATCGCAACGATGGGGGCTTCAGACAAGCGGTACGCGACCTCGATCTCACCCAGAACCTCCGCCCCCCGCTCGCGAGCATCGCACAGAACCGGCGCATCCGCCCGGACGCCGGGGCTGGGCACGACGACCTCCGCCCCCTCAATTCCCGCATAATTCGCTTCGCCGGTGACGAGGTGAAAGCCCTCCTCCAGCAGTTCTCTGGCTTCGTCCCTCAACTCCTCCAGCGGCTTGGGATCGTACAGCGTGACCTCCGCTCCGGCGGCGGACAACGCCCGCGCCGCCGACGACCCCGCCCTCCCCACGCCGATCACCGCAACCCTACGGCCCCGGAACTCCCCCGTCACTTTCAAATCACCCTCCCCCTCTTTGGGAAATTGGGGAGTTCAGAAATTAGGGAGAAGGAGTTGGGGAGTCAGTGCTAAATTCCCATCTCTTCTTAAACTTCCTGAAATGGATTCCACCCTCTCACACGTCCGTACCGATGAGGGCACTCCCTAATTTCCCAACTCCCTGACTCCCCAATTCCCCAATTATCGTATCCACGCCCACGCGAGGCCGAGCGCGGCGAACAACGCGCCCGCGATCCAGAACCGGGTCACCACCTGCGTTTCGGCCCAGGGGCGTTCCCCCATCTCGAAGTGATGGTGGACGGGGGTACGGCGGAAGACCCGGTTCTTCTGCGCGTGCTCCAGGCCGTAGCGCCGCTTGCGGGTCTGGAAAACGGCGACCTGAATCATCACCGACCCGGCTTCCGCGAGGAAGACCCCGGCCATCACGAAAAACGGCAGCTCCACGTTCCCCAGCAGCGAGAGTGCGGCCAGCCCCCCGCCCAGCGCCAGCGATCCGGTGTCGCCCATGAACACCAGCGCCGGATGCGCATTGTACCACAAAAATCCGAGGCAGCCCCCCGCCAATGCAAACGCCACGACGGACGACCCTTCGGAGACGCCGCCGGGGATGACCAGCCCCTGCAAGGCCAGCCCCAGCGCCACTCCCGCGATAGCGGATAGACCCCCGCAAAGCCCGTCAAGGCCGTCGGAGAGGTTGACGGCATTGGATAGCCCGATAATCCAGATCCCGCCCAGTAAGAGGTACACCCAGCCCAGTTCCACGAATTCCAGGCCGGGAATCCAGATGCCCAGCGAATGCTCCGACCGCCCCAGCCAGACCATGAACAGAAAAGCGATGACGATCTGCATCGCCATCTTCTGGCGGGCCTTGAGGCCGAGGTTCTTGCCCCGGCGCATGGAGAGGTAATCGTCCAGCCCGCCCACAAACCCGAGCGCCAGAGTGACGAGCAGCGCGGGCAGGGTGTTCCACCCGCCCACCAGCAGCGCCGCCGGGATCATCCCCCCCAGGATGAGCACCCCGCCCATCGTCGGCGTACCCTGCTTGGATCGGTGGCGCTCCGGGGCGTCCTCGCTGATCTGCTGGCCCTTGAGCTTCCGCAGCTGCTTCAGCACGAGCGGACCCGACACAAACGCGATGAAGAACGCGAGAATGAGGGCCAGCAGGTTCGAGAGGATCAGGGTGCGATTCATTCGGGGGTAAACATCCTATCGTCAGGCTGAATGAGGAGTTGAATGGGACGCGGAGCTTCGCTACGCGGATCGGAACGGATCCACGCGGATAACCCCTAAATGGAACCACAGATGAACACGGATGAACACGGATAAATCTATTTGGAACCGCAGATGAACGCAGATGAACCCACCCCTCACCCATTCACCTCTTCACCTCTTCACCTCTTCAGTAGTGGGGGTTCTCTGCGTCTCCGCGACTCTGCGGTTCAATTCAAGCCCTCATTCGGGCAGGCCGCTCGGCGGTTGCAGAAGAGCTTCCGCGATGGCTTCCATCTTCACCCCCCGCGACCCCTTGAGGAGCACGGTGTCCCCCTCCCGGACGAGGGCGCGAATCTCGGCAGCGGCGGCGGGCGCATCGGCGTACCAGTAGGCTTCCCCTCCGGATAGCCCCTTCTCGCAGGCCCCGTTCACCGTCTCCTTCGTGCGCGGCCCCACGGCGATAAGCACATCGGCGGATGTTGCCACGGCTTCGCCCAGCGCGCGGTGCTCCTGCGCCTCCGACGGCCCCAGCTCCAGCATGTCACCGAGCACCGCGATCCGGCGCGGCGGGTACCCCGACAGGACCTCCAGCGCCGCCCGCATCGAATCCGGATTCGCGTTGTACGCGTCGTGGAGGACCCGGAACCCGTAGTCGGATTCGACGACGGCGCTCCGCATCGCGGGAGGCTGGAACGCGCTCAACGCCTCCCGCGCCGCATCGAGGTCGGCTCCCAGCGTGAACGCGACGGCGAACGCAGCGAGGGCGTTCAGGACGTTGTGCTTGCCGAGGAGCGGGATCTCCGCCGTGGTCGCGCGCCCATCGGGGAAGCTGACCCGGAACATCGAGCCCCGGCCTGTTGGGACGAGGTCATGCGCGCGGAGGTTCGCGTTCACCGTCAGGCCGTAAGTGATCACATTGCACCTGCACAACTCGCCGAGCACGGGGAGGTACGAGTCGGCGGAGGGGAGGATCGCCGTGCCGTCCGGGGGGAGGCACTCCAGCAGCTCGCCCTTGGCCCGCGCGACGTTTTCCTGCGAGCCCAGGAACTCCAGGTGCGCCCGCCCGATGTTCGTGATGACCCCGACTTCGGGCCGGACGATCTCGGCGAGGTAGCGGATCTGCCCCGGCCCGCGCATCCCCATTTCCAGCACGGCGTATTGATGCGCTTCCGTCAGGTTCAGCAGCGCGAGGGGGACACCGGTCTCGCCGTTCTGGCTGCCCTCGTTCTTCAGAGTGGGGCCGGAGGGCGCAAGCGCCGCCGCGATCATCTCCTTGGTGGTCGTCTTGCCGCTGCTGCCCGTCACGCCGACTCTCCGGGCCGGGAGTCGGCTCGCGTGCCACCCCGCCACCTGTCCCAGAGCGATCTGCGTATCCGGCACAAGAAGGAGGGGACCGGAGGTCGTCGGGTGGGTGTTGACCCAACTCTCCTCCACCAGCGCGCCGAGAGCCCCGCCAGCCAGCGCCGATTCCACATAGTCGTGGCCGTCGGAGTTCGGGCCTTTCAAGGCGATGAAGAGATCTCCGGGCCGGATCTTCCGGCTGTCCGTCGTGATTCCCGCGAGCGTCTGCGCTTGTTCGGGGGCATCCGCGTTCATGAACCGCCCCTGCGTGGCGGCGGCGATCTCGTTCAGGCTAAACGGCTTCACGTCAGACACTCCCCTAAATGACGCTATCATCACCCACCGGGATGAGCAGGATCAACAGGATGACTTCTCCGTAATATCTTATCCTGTGTATCCTGTCCATCCCGGTTGATACTCTTCGTGTCCTTTGCGTCTTCGTGGTTCAAAAGAATCCGCGAGTATCCGCGTTTGAAAATCCGTGTGCCGAAGGCCCGCGTCCCATTCCAGCTTCAGCGAGGAGACGGCTCCCTGGAGCGAAGGGCCTCCCGCGCCACTTCCCGGTCGTCGAAGTGGATCGTCTCGTGGGCGAAGATCTGGTAATCCTCGTGCCCCTTCCCCGCAATCATCACGAGGTCGCCGGGACGCGCCTCCCGGACGGCATGATGGATGGCCTCCCGGCGGTCCACCACCGCCTCCACCCGCGCGTCGGTGTCCGAGGTGATCCCGACGAGGATCTGGTTGACGATGGCTTCGGGGTTCTCGGTGCGGGGGTTGTCGGAGGTGACGATGACCACGTCCGCGAGGTCCCCGGCGATGCGGCCCATCTTCGGTCGCTTCGTGTTGTCGCGGTCGCCGCCGCACCCGAAGACGCAGATCACCCGGCCCGGCGTGATCTCCCGCGCGGTGCGAAGCACGTTCTCCAGGCCGTCCGGAGTGTGGGCGTAATCCACCACCACCCCGAATTCCTGCCCCTCGTCCACCTGCTCGAACCGGCCCGGCACGCCCTGAGCGTTCTCCAGCGCGTTCACCACGGCATCGAAGGGGACTCCCGCGCGGAGGGCCAGCGCCGCCACCCCGAGCGTATTGTAAACGTTGAACCCGCCCATCAACCGCAGGCGGACCTCCCCCTCGCCCCATGGGGAGTGGAGACGATACCGCGCCCCGGTGGGCAATAACTGCACCTCGGAC
>JAHWJO010000370.1 GCA_019348365.1 Armatimonadota bacterium
CAACCCTTCAGTAAGGAACGGCAATTCCGTGTCCAACTTTTGGGGTGCAGTACAGACTTTTCCAAAGTACTCCCCCAGCCAACGGTAGCCCGCGTTCGTCAGGTGAACCGCATCGACGTAAGGTAAATGATACTTGGGTCCCACCAGGATGATTTTTTCGGGATAGTGTTCTGATGCGGAGAGTTGGCGTAGGGGGACCTCCGAGGTCGCCGTGTTGTAAGCGGTAAAGGAACTCATTTGGTCGGTGAGGAGTGGGATAGCATCCTGTTGACCCGTGATGGCCCGGATATCCCTTTCATAATCCTGCTGCCACTCTCTGAGGTAGTTCTCATAATCCGGCCCTCGGCCGAGGGAGTGGTCGCTTTCCCCATGAATGACCGTAACGGCCTCCACCCTGTAAGGTCGTCCGACAGCGAACGATTCGTCTCTGGCTCTAACGACTTGATCTATGCTTTGTATGTAAGGCTGAGTCCCTTTCTTAAGACCTTCATAAGCCGTCGAACTGACTCCATGCGTTGTCACCAAAACCTGATATGTCATCTCTGTAGTGTGACTGGTGATATGATTTGCTAAACTACTACTCAGTGTTTCAACGCTTTGCTCAACCAAAGGAAAGAATCCTCCGTTGGCCCAGGTTAGATTATTAAAGGGTTGAGCGACAGAGAGCACCGGCCCTCCACCGAATCCGACCGATAAACTCTGCCCGGTTGAGAGGATATGATGAATGGCAGCAGACGAAGGGAGGTAGCCGGGTAGAGCCGAAACTATCCTGGATGCAGGTCCGATCCCCTGCGAATTGAGGGCGTAGATACGAAAGTCATAGCTCGTTGCATCCGCGAGTCCTGTAATCGTGGATTGAGTTTTTAGCGTAGGCTCATGGGGGAAAGCGGCAAAGGAGTCGCCCCGCTTACGAAACTCTATACGATAACCCTGAACGGGATCACTCCCGTCAATAACCGGAGGGCTCCATTCGAGATGAACGCTTCCTCTCCTGGCAGTCGCCTTCAGATTTACAGGTCTCCTTGGGGTCGCCGCATTAGATAATTTGATCCGCAGACCATTTATATGCCTGAGGATAAGTATCGCATCTGTGATATTTACCTGACCATCGGCGTTGGTATCCGCTGCTTCCCGTTCATATTCGCTTGGGGTATAGGTCCGGATGCTGATTTGCAAAGCTCTAACAGCATCGACGACATCGACTTTACCATCATATTGCACATCGCCGATAGAAACTTGGCTTGCGAAAACTGGGAGAGCTGGCAGCGTAAGAAGAAATAGAATAGACGTGAAAACAGTTCTCATTTTTGATATAAACACTTCATCTCCGGGGACCTGCGGCCCATGCGCCCGCGAAGGCGGGCGCTCACGCTTCATGTATCTCTTTTCTCTCTTGACGGGATTTAATTGCTTCAGCTATTCGGCTAATTGCCGGAAACGGAATCGACCTGCCCGAACAGCCGATTCAATCGCTCCAGGACTGCGGGAGGGAGCGCCGGGCGGTTGAGAGAAGCGGCGTTCTCCTTCAGGTGTTCGACGCGGCCCGTGCCGGAAAGCACCACGTCGATCCCCGGCTCCCAGCGGCAGAAACGATAGGCCGCCTCCGGCAGGCTCTCCGCCCCCCCCTCCGTCATCAGGAACCCGAGCGGATCATCCGCATCGAAGCTCCCGGCGGGGACCTGCCCCTTCGCCACGAGATCCTGCAACGCGGCTTTGAGGGCTTCG
This sequence comes from Armatimonadota bacterium, assembly GCA_019348365.1. Classification (GTDB taxonomy): domain Bacteria; phylum Armatimonadota; class DTGP01; order DTGP01; family JAHWJO01; genus JAHWJO01. The sequence goes on from JAHWJO010000370.1 coordinate 1,726, forward strand.
GGACGGCTCAACGCCCGGCGCACCGCAAACATGCACAGGGTCCCGACGTTCTGCTCCTGCGTCCGGGCGAGGACCCGTTCGCGGGCGGACGGGTTGAGCAGGTTGAAACCGACCATCATCACGTCCCAGCAGTCGTCCTGAACAGCCTGGGAGAGCATGCGATGGGAGGGATCCGAGGCGAACGCTTCCGTGATGCCGAGGAACCGGACCTTGCCCGCCTCCTGCAGCTCCCGGAGGGCCGGGACCAGCTCCTCACGGGCGTAGGAGTAGTCGTCTGCCGCGACGCCGTGCAGGTGAAAGAGATCGACGTACCCAGTTTGCAGACGCGCAAGGCTCGCCTCGACCCGTTCTTTTAACTCGGCGCGAGTCGTCCGGCGGTCTTTCCATCGAACGCCGGCTTTGGTGGAGAGGATGGTCCGATCCCGGCCCGCCGCTGCGAGCGCCCGCCCCACCACCTCCTCGGTACCATACGCCTCCGCCGTGTCGATGAAGTTGACGCCGAGCGAGAGCGCTTCCCGCACCACCCTCTCGGCTTCGGCTTCCGTGTTCCCGTTGGACAGCCCAAGGCGGCTGTGCCCCCCGCATCCCAGGCCCATACGACTCACCTGCAGGCCCGTCCGCCCGAGTGTCGTGACATCCATCCCGCGCTTTTCCTCTCCTGATCGATCCGCTTTCAATGCTCTCACCTGCTCATTCTCCCCGGAGGAGGGAGATTCCCCCACGACTCCATGACTTGGAATCAGGGTCGCAAGGCGGGTAAGATCATTGCACGCGAGACCGAGAGTTATTCCGTCACCGGTACCGCCCGAAGCGGGGCGTACCGTCCAGTGAGAGAATGAGAGGTCCCATGCAGCGCAGACCGTTGGGTTCGACCGGATTTGAAGCCGGGGAAGTCGGATTGGGCACATGGCAGATCGGAGGGGATTGGGGCGAGGTGACGGAGGAGGAGGCCCAGCAGATCCTTCGCGCCGCCGCGGAGGAAGGGACCAACTTCTTCGATACCGCCGACGTGTACGGGGCGGGACGCAGCGAGACGATCATCGGCCAATTCTTAAAGGAATGCCGGGAAGAGGTCTTTGTGGCGACCAAGCTGGGCCGATTTTCCGATCCCGGTGGGCCGGAGAACTTTACGAAGGATGCGATGACGCGCCACACGGAAGCCTCCCTGCGGCGGCTGGGGGTCGAGGCGCTGGATCTGACGCAGCTCCACTGCATCCCGACAGAGGCGCTGAGGAACGGCGAAGTCTTCGATACCCTGAGGGACCTCAAGGGAGCGGGGAAGATCAGGCAGTTCGGGGCGAGCGTGGAATCGATGGAAGAAGCGCTCCTCTGCCTGGAACAGGAGGAACTCGCCTCACTGCAGATCATCTTCAATATCTTCCGGCAAAAACCGATCCGGACCCTGTTCGACCGGGCGAAAGCGAAGAACGTCGCGCTCATCGTCCGCCTGCCGCTCGCGAGCGGGCTGCTCGCCGGGAAATTCAGCCGGGAAACGCAGTTTCCCCCCTCGGATCACCGGAATTACAACGCCGACGGCGAGGCGTTCAACGTGGGGGAGACGTTCGCCGGGCTGCCGTTCGAGGTCGGGGTGGAGAAGGCGGATGCGCTGAAACCTCTCGTGCCGGAGGGGATGACCATGGCGCAGATGGCGCTCCGGTGGTGCCTGGATTTCGACGCGGTGAGCGTGATCATCCCCGGCGCAAAGAGTCGGGATCAGGTCCGCGCCAACGCTTCGGCGAGCCGGCTCCCTCCTCTAAGCGATGACCTCCACCGGCAATTGCGAGCCTTCTACGAGGAGGAAGTTGCTGAGCGGATACGCGGTCCCTATTGAGGGGCCGGTACGACTCGCTGGGCGGGAAACCCCTTACGGAAGGATTGTACTATCGGCTGGACGAAGACGCGATCCGGCGGCTGGCGGAGGGGTGAACTTCAAGAGCACTGCATGACGAGCCAGCTTTTGTTAAACTCCCTTGCCGCCATGTCCTGGCGGAGGATACAGTAATAGAGACTCCCGCCATCCCCCCACATCCACTGCGGGTTCTCGTCCGAATCGATCTGCAGCAACAACAGCCAATCCCCGGCGCGCTCTTCCGCTTTTTTGATAAGCTCGGCGATAGGCAGCCCGCTTTCACCGGCAGCTTCCAAACGCCGGCACTCGCATTCCGTCTCGACCGCCCCCTGCACGGGTGAAGGATGACCGAGGAGCTGGTGATCGGGTCCTTTGTCCCCGATCTCGTACAGGACTTCCGACAGATACTCCTCTTCCTCCCCCGCACTTTGATCCGCCTCCTCGACCCACTCGAAAGGGTAGGTAACCGTGGGATCGAAGACGGCTTGGCAGGGACGAAACCGTTCGAGTGAGCCGGGGGGAGTCCGGCGCACCAGGGCTCCGGAGGGGCCAGGGTGGTAGAGCACCGCCCAGCCTCCCGCCTGTTCGAGGTCGCCCCAGGGCTGGTTTTCGGCATCATAGAAGAAGGAGAGCAGACCGGCTTCGGGGAGGAGGCCGTCGGCATCGAGGGAATGACATTCCTCCAGTCGGATCTGGGCCAGAAAATGGAGCGGACTTCCGTTCAGTTCCGGCCATGGGACCTCCGGGGTCAGATCCGGGGAGCCCCCAAATTTCGAAGCGCCGATGCCGATATCGTTCTCGTCCGCCGGTTTCACCCGGACTCGAATCGCGGGCCGGAGTCGGGTGAGAAGCGCATCCCTATAGGGGTTCAATCCCGCCGTATCGAGAGCCTGGATGATGTCTTCCCGCGTCATCTCCCACCCTCCCTGCCGATTCGATATCCCGCCGCCGACTCGAACACGAGGGAGTTCCTCACGTAGGTTCCTCCGGGCAGCTTCCGCACGAGGTCGCTCATCTCCAGCATCATCAGGGTGGCGTTGACCTGCGCCGGGGCGAGGCCGCTCGCCTCGATCAGATCATCGGCGTGCTTCCCCTCAAAGCCGACGAGGTCCAGCAGTTGCCGCTCCACGGGGGAGAGCTCCGGCGCGGGTTCGTCTTTCTCCTTCGGCTTCAGGTCCGCCATTCCGAACGCTTCGAGCACGTCTCGCGCGGACTCCACGAGCCCCGCGCCCTCGCGCAGGAGCCGGTGGCATCCGGAATTCAGGCCCGATTCGACCGACCCCGGCACGGCGAACACCTCGCGGCCCTGTTCGAGCGCGTAGTTGACGGTGATGAGCGTACCCGAATTATCGGGAGCTTCAATGACGATGACCCCTTTCGACAGGCCGCTGATGATCCGGTTCCGGGCGGGGAACCGCCAGGCATCCGGCGGGGTTCCCGGCGCGAACTCGCTGAGGACCGCCCCGTGCTCCGTCATGCGCTCAATGAGTTTCCGGTTGGACGCGGGGTAGGCGACATCCACCCCGCAGCCGAGTACCCCGATGGTTCGTCCTCCCGCCGACA
>JAHWJO010000371.1 GCA_019348365.1 Armatimonadota bacterium
GACCCAGGTAGAATTTTGTTCCAAAGGAATTCAGGATCTTCGCTTACCTCTTTCTGAGAAAGATCGCGGCCCAACCCATAAAGCGGTACGTTCAGATCCCTCTCCCAGGATTGGGAGAGGGCCAGCGCGAAGCGCGGGGGTGAGGGCGCAACTCCCTGACTCCCCAATTTCCCAACACACTACACCCTGACCATGGAGCTCTGGCGCCTCAAATTCATGTCGCTCTTCTTCGCAGCGGCCTTCATGCTCGTCGTGGCGATCCGCCTCAACATCGACCAGATGTACCTCATGGCGGGAATCTTGGTCTCCATTCCGCTCGTCTCCTACATCCTGGGGAACCTCGCGCTGAAGAACGTGACGGTGCGCCGCAGCGGCGCGGAAACCTGCTTTGAGGGGGATCCCGTCGAGGTCGAGATCGTCATCGAGGGGGCCAACGACCTGATGAGGAACCTCCTCTCCGCGCGGGATGTCACTTCGGAGTGGATCTCGGTGGAATCGGTGACCCCCGACCCGGACCGTCCGGGCCATCTGCGGGAGCGCCTCGTCGCCCGCCGGAGGGGCCGGTACGTCTTTACCGCCGCCGAAATCATCGCTTCCGATCCGCTCGGTCTCTTCCTCTTCCGCCGCCAGGTTCCCCTGCACAGCGAGCTCGTCGTCTATCCCGTGCCGCTGGAACTGCCGGAAGCGTTCCTGGGGCGGGAAGCCCGGTCGGGCCGCGAGCAGATCATCACGCTCTCCCGGCGCGGGGAGACCCCGGAGATGCACTCCACCCGCGAGTACCAGCCCGGCGACGAGCTGCGCTACGTCCACTGGCCCTCGACGGCCCGCACGGGCCGCTTCATCGTCAAGGACCGGGAGGAGCCGACCGACCGGACCACCATGATTGCGCTGGACCTCCGCCAGGGGAGCGAGATGGGGATCGCGCCTCACACCTCACTGGATACCGCCGCCCGCCTCGCCGCCGCCGTCGCCCGCGAGGCGCTGGCCGAGGGCGAGGCGGTCGCCCTGCTGCTGCCGGAAGAAGAGATTCTGCCCCTCCACGCGGGGCGGGGCACCGATCATTATTACGAGCTGCTGGAAAACCTGGCTCGCGCCCGCGCGAACAGCCCGGTCCCGCTCGGTGAGGCGATCATGCAGCACGCCGCCCAGGGCCACGCCCGACTGGTCTTTTTCACCGCCGTGCCGGATGCGTTCCTGCTTCAGGGGTTGAGCGCGTGGACGGCCGCCGGAGGCTCCGCCACCGGAATCCTCCTGGATCCCATGGCCGGAGAGATCCCCACCGAAACCTCGGGCGCTCACGCCCTGGAGCAATTCGCGGCATCGGCGGAGGAGATCGGCGCCGCCATCCACCGGCTCCCCCTGAACGTTTTTTACGCCACGCGATTAGAGGATTGGACATGGAACGCAGCCGAACATCCTTAGAAGAAGAAGGCCGGATTGAGGAAGGCCGCGCGCTCGCCCCTCTGTACCTGGCCGCCTTCATGGTGCTCTTCTGCGGGATCTCCGCCGTCAACTCCACGGTGGAGGATCCCCGGCTCACTTTCTTCTCCACCCTGCTCATTGCGGTGGGGGTGGGAGTCAGCCATCGGATGCGGGTTCAGGGCGCGGATCAGCGGTTCGTCGTCTGGCTCGCTTCCGGCATGGCCGCGCTCCTGTTCCTCCTCCAGCCGTTCTACGGCAGCTTCAGCCGGGGGTCCCTGTTCGGCATGGAGCACGATCCCTTCTCCAGCAGCGGAATCGGCGTGGTGCTGGAATGGGCGACGATCCTCTACAGCTTCACCCTCCTGACGAACCACTCGCTCCTTTTTTCCATTGTCCCGAGCATGGCGCTCATCGGCCTGATGAGCAGCGAGAACCTGAACCCGGAGATGGTCACCTACTTCCTGGGATTCGTCCTCTCGACGGTCTTCCTGATGGGATACCAGTCCCACCTGGAACGCGCCGCCGAGGGTCAGGGAACTCGGGAGGGCCTGGGGGCCGCCTATCGGCCCTTCCTGGTCCTTTCGGCGGTGGTGGTGGCGGGGGCGTTTCTGATCGGCCAGGTCGCTTCGGCGCCCCTGAAATTCGTCGGGCGGCAGGTCTTCTCCGTGGCCGCCAACAGCATCCCCAGCGCTCCCGCCTCTTTCCTCCCCCTCGACTTGAAAGGGCAGCTGGACACGATGTCGCTCTCCGGCCACACCCCCAACCTCTCCGGCGCGGAGATGATGCGGGTGAAATCCCGGGTGGCGCGGTACTGGCGGGGAGCGGTGTTTGAGCGTTATACCGGCGTCTCATGGCGGTCCAACGCCAATTACCACAGCATCGATACCAGCCGCCGACCGGAAGAAAGCGGATCCCTCGAGAAGATCTACCGCCTGGATCCCAGGGATCGCCTGAAGGATCTGAAATCCCGCGAGATCCTCAACCAGACGTTCTCCACCTCCAGCTTCGATAAGACGATGTACGCGGCGTCGGAACCCCGCCGGTTCGAAGGGCCGATGTCCGGCCTGAGCGCGACGATGACTCTCACCGCACGCGCCGACTGGGGACAGAACAACCTGACCTACCATGTCACGTCGCTCATCAGCAACGCGACGCCGGATCAGCTCCGCCGCGCGCCGTCCTGGAAACAGATCACGGCGCGCGACGGGGGCTTCTCCACCGAACTGTCGGGCGAGTCCCTGGTTCCGCCGGGTCTGAATTTCGGGGCCTTCATGCGGGGACTCATCGAGGACAACACGCGCCTGAATCGCTCCCTCCCCCGCCGGGTTCGCGAGGAAGCGGAAAAGATCACGCGCGGCAAGACTTCGGATTATGACCGCGCGCTGGCGATCGATCAGCACCTCAAGCAGAATTACATCTACACGCTGGAGCCGCCGCTGCTGCCGGCGGAGCGCGATGCGACGGACTTCTTCCTCTTCGATGCCCGGCAGGGCTATTGCGAGCAGTTCGCCAACGCTATGGCCGTCATGCTGCGGACGCTCGGCATCCCGGCGCGTGTCGCCGTGGGATACGCCCCCGGCGAATTCGACCGCGCCACGCAGGAATGGGTCGTGCGCGAGTTGGACGCGCACGCCTGGGTGGAAGTCTACTTCCCGGAGTACGGCTGGATCACCTTCGACCCGACCGGGGGGGTGCGGCCGGAGCAGCCGGGATTCTCGCTGCGAAAGATACTGGCGAGCGTGACCCGGTTCATCAACTCCCGGGAATTCCTGCCTACCGTGGTGCTCCTGCTGATCGTCAGCGTCTTCGGGTACGCCGTCAAAGCGGAGGCGTACGACCGGTTCCTTCGGTCCCATGTGGAGGAGGCGGTTCGGCGGTGGCGGACGCGAGGTTCGCCGGACCCCCGGTGGGCGGTGGAACGCCATTACCATGCGCTCCAGAAGCTGCTCCAACGGCGAGGGGTCCCGCTCACCCCGAACCAGACGCCGCACGAGATCCAGGAGGCCGCCCTGGCCCGGTACGGGGAGGACGGGGGCATCGCCGCGCCCCTGCGCCAGATGACGCGGCTGTACACCGAAGCCGCCTACAGCGGGAGAGAACTGCCACCCGGCTCCGACCGCGCCTCCGAGGCATGGCTGGACCAGGTGAGACAGGAATTGAAGACACATGCCCGCCGGTAAGAAGTCGCCGCAGACAGCGGGTAAGCGTGAGGGACCGAAAGCCGGCGCCGCCCCGGTCACGCCGGAGCGCCGGGAGCGGATCACCCTGCTGGTGGGCCGGAACGTGCCCGCCCGGACCGCCCGCCTGAACCGGATTGTGGAGGAGTCCGTGGACGCGGAGTGGCGCGACTTCAACTACTCCGAGTTGGAGGCGCGGGAGGTGTCCGCCCCCGATCTCCTCATGATGCTCGCCCAGGTGTCCGTCGGCGACCCGGAGAAGCACCGGACGCTCGTGCTGCGGGGGGTGGAGCGACTCCGCGCGAGCGAGGCCGAAGCGCTGGCGGCGATCCTGCCCCGCGTGCCGGAACCGGCTCGCCTGATCCTCGTGGCGGAGGGCGATAAGACGGGCCGTGAAACCCGGCTCTCCTCCCGGCTGCTCAAGGCGGTGGAGGCGGAGGGGCGCGTGTTCGATTTCCCGCCGCTGCGGCCCAACGAGGCCCCGGCGCTGGTGTCCGCGCGGGCGAAGGAGATGGGCCTTCGGCTCGCGCCCGACGTGCCCCGATTGCTCGCGATGCGGGTGGGCGCGGATGCGACCGTCATCGAGCGGGAGCTGGAGAAATTGCGGTCGGCGGTAGGACCGGAGGAGACGGTAACGGCGGATCGGGTGGAAGCAGTCGTCGCGCCGTCGGCTGAGCACACCATCTTCGAGCTGACGGATGCCGTGGGCGAGCGCAACGCGCGGAAGGCGCTGGAATCGATGCAGTCCCTCCTCGCCGCCGGGCAGTCGGTGTACATGCTGCTGCCCATGATCGCCCGACAGCTCCGGCTGGTGTGGCAGGTGAAGGCGGCGATGGAGGGCCTTCCGGACGCGGAGTTGAAGGACCCCTCCCCCGCGCGGCTGGGAGACTGGCAGAAACAAAAACTCCAGCGCCAGGCCCGAACGTTCACGTGGGCGGCGCTGGAGGAAGGGATGACGGCGCTGTTTGAAATCGACCTGGCGATCAAGGGGATCGAAGAGGGGGGAGAAGACCCCCGCGCCCTCCTGGAAACCCTGATCTTACGCCTGTGTGGTGTTGGCGGCGTTCGCCTTGTTCAGCCGCTTCATTAAGCGGGACTTGCGCCGGGCGGCGGTGTTCCGGTGGATGATCCCCTTGTCTTCCACCCGGTCGATGAGCGAGATGGCCTTGAGCAACTGGTCGTTGGCCTCGGCGGGATTCGTGTCGATGGCGATCCGGGTCTTCTTGACCATGGTTTTAATGGCGGACTTCGCCGACGTGTTGCGCCGCTCCCGCTCGCGGGATTTCTGCACGTCTTTGATAACGGACTTGATATTCGGCACTGCTGCTTCTCCTCTTGCCTGTCCAGAAGGGATAAAACTTCAAAAGTAAAGGGTAGGGGTCCGGCCCGGTCTGCCGGAAGATTGTACGGCATTTTGACAACACGGGGATTATAACAGAAACACGCGGAAGGGGCAATGCAGGGGCGGCGGAAGACAGGGTAATTTCATTACCTGAGAAGTGGGGTTAATACCAAAGCGACCGCTGAG
>JAHWJO010000372.1 GCA_019348365.1 Armatimonadota bacterium
GCTCGACAGCCGCGGCAACCCGACCGTCGAGGTCGAGGTGAGCCTGACCGGCGGCGCCGTCGGACGGGCGATCGTCCCCAGCGGTGCCTCCACCGGCGAGCACGAGGCGGTCGAGCTGCGCGACGAGGACAAGTCGCGCCACCTCGGCAAGGGCGTCACCAAGGCCGTCGGCAACGTCAACGACCGCATTGCGCCCGCGGTCGTCAGCCTCGACGCGCGCGACCAGGAGCAGATCGACCGGCTGATGCTGGAGCTCGACGGCACGGAGAACAAGGGCAAGCTCGGCGCCAACGCGGTGCTGGGGGTCTCGATGGCGGTCGCCCACGCGGCGGCCGAGGGGCTGGGCCTGCCGCTATTCCGCTACATCGGCGGCACCCACGCCAAGGTGTTGCCCTGCCCGATGCTCAACATCCTCAACGGCGGCAAGCACGCCGACAACAACGTGGACTTCCAGGAGTTCATGGTCATGCCCGTGGGCGCGGACAACTTCGGCGAGGCGCTGCGGATGGGGACCGAGGTCTTCCACAGCCTGAAGAAAGTGTTGAAGGCGAAGAATTTGAACACCGCCGTCGGCGACGAAGGCGGGTTTGCGCCGAACCTCACCTCGAATGAGGAGGCGATCCAGGTCATCCTCCAGGCCATCGAGGACTCCGGCTACACTCCCGGCGAGGAGATCTACATCGCCATGGACGCGGCCACCACGGAGATGTATCAGGAGTCGGACGGGAAGTACGATTTCTGGAAGAGCGGCTTCCAGAAGTCCCGCGAGGAGATGGTGCAGTACTGGGTGGAGATGGCCGAGAAGTATCCCATCATCTCGCTGGAGGACGGCATGTCCGAGGACGACTGGGAGGGGTGGAAGATGCTCACCGAGGCCCTCGGCGACCGGGTGCAGCTCGTGGGGGACGACCTGTTCGTGACGAACACCGAACGCCTCATGCGGGGAATCGAGGAGAGCACCGCGAACTCGATCCTCATCAAGGTGAACCAGATCGGCACCCTCACCGAGACGTTCGCCGCCATCGAGATGGCGAAGCGGGCGCGATACACCGCCGTCATCTCCCACCGCTCCGGGGAAACCGAGGATGCGACCATCGCCGACATCGCCGTGGCAACGAACGCGGGGCAGATCAAGACCGGCGCGCCCAGCCGCACCGACCGCGTGGCGAAGTACAACCAGCTCCTCCGCATCGAAGAGGAGCTGGACGAGGTCGCGCTCTACCCCGCCGCCGAAGCGTTCTACAACATCTCCCGGTTCTAAGGAAGAACCACAAAGACACCAAGGACACGAAGAACCCCTAAACGACTATTGGAACCGCAGATGAACGCAGATACCCCCAACCCCTGAAAATAGTTGATGGAGGATAGAAGATTGCAGGTGGGTCTATCCCCCATCCTCCATCCTCTAACTTCAGGGGTTGGGGTTATCTGCGTTCATCTGCGGTTCCATAAATATTTTTCTTTGTGTCCTTCGTGTTCTTTGTGGTTCAAATGCGGTTCCAACCCAATCCCTATGAAACCCACACAGCTCAATCGCCGGACGAAGATCATCTGCACCATGGGGCCCGCCACAGACTCCCGTGAAACGCTGCGCGCGCTGATCGAAGCCGGCCTCGATTGCGCCCGCCTCAACTTCTCCCACGGCGAATTTTCGGAGCACGAGCGGCGAATCCGTTTGCTCCGGGAGGCCGCGCAGGACGCGGGCCGGCCCATCGCCATCCTCGCCGACCTCCCCGGCCCGAAAATGCGGATCGGCACGATCCAAAATGGGACGGTTCAGCTCCGTCGCGGCGATCCTTTCACCCTGACCCTCCGGGAGGTCCCCGGCGACGAGCGCGAGGTCCACCTGCCCGACAAAGAAGTTTTCGAGGCGGTCAAAAAGGGGAACGTTCTTTTCCTCGACGACGGTCTCATCGAAATTCGGGTGGAAGAGGTCACGCCGGAGGAGATCCACACGCAGGTGGTGGACGGCGGGCCCCTGAGCAGCAACAAGGGACTCGTCCTGCCCGGCGTGAAGCTGAATATCCCCTCCGTGACCGACGAAGACCGGGAGGCGCTCCGTTTCATCGCCCGGCAGGACATCGACTGGGTGGCGGCTTCCTTCGTCCGTCATGCCGATGACGTTCGCGAAATCCGTAAATTCCTGAAGAGCCAGGGGAGCATGCTCCCCATCATCGCGAAGATCGAGAAGCACGAGGCCATCGAGTGCCTCGATGCGATCCTCAAAGCGTCCGATGCCCTGATGGTGGCGCGCGGCGATCTGGGCGTGGAGATGCCGATCTACCGCCTGCCGCTGCTCCAGAAACAGATCATCAACCGGTGCAACTGCATGGGCAAGCCCGTCATCACCGCCACGCAGATGCTGGATTCGATGATCCGCAACCCCCGCCCGACCCGCGCCGAAGTCAGCGATGTCGCCAATGCCGTGCTCGACGGGACGGACTGCGTGATGCTATCCGGGGAGACCGCCGTCGGCCAGTACCCGGTCGAGACGGTGCGGATGATGAGTCAGGTCATCCTCCAGGCCGAAAGCAGCTTCGATTACAACGGAGCTCGATGGCGGGATATGTCGCTGCAGGAAGATAACATCACCGACGCCGTGAGTCAGGCCACCTGCGATATCGCCCGTGATCTCAACGCCTCGGTGATCCTCACCTCGACGAGTTCGGGATATACGGCCCGGATGGTCTCCAGACACCGTCCTGAAACGCCGATAATCGGCATAACGTCCAACCCGCAGACCTACCGCCGCCTGGCGCTCACATGGGGCGTGCTGCCGGTCCTCACGCCGCCCGCCTACAATACGGACGAAACGCTGGAGACCGCCGCGCAGACCGCATTGGATCAGGGGATCGTCAAAGAGGGGGATCTGGTGGTCATCACCGCCGGGGTGCCGACCGGAGTGGCGGGGAACACGAACATGGTCAAGATCCACCGCATCGGGACGCCCGTGCTGGACCGTACCGTTCCCCCCGAATAAACCCGGCGTGGGCAGACCGGGGGAGAGCGCCACCTATCTCCTTGAATCCGGGACCGAATAAGCGGTATCCTGAAGTTGCCCGTTTAAAGCTCATCAGATAGCACAGTGCTACACCGATTCGCCGGAGGAGACGACGTGGATCACGACCCGCTTCAGCCCATCATCATCAGCAACCGCCGTCGCCGCCGTCCCAAGCGCCGCCCCATGAAACTGGGGCCGTGGGTCCTGCGGGCCGGCGTAATGGCCGTGGGGCTGGGCATCGCCGGCCTCTTCCTCGCGCAGGCGTTCGAGCCTTACACCATGCGGCACCGCCAGAAACAGGAAACCCGTCAACTGCTGGATGAACTCGCGGATGCCAGAGAGCAGAACAAGAGCCTGAACCGGCAGATTCGGATGCTCCGTTCCGGCGCGGGCCTGGATCTGGAGGCGCGCCGCCTCGGATACATCCGCAAGGGAGAGATCCCGCTGCAGATCACCTATCAAACCCAAGTTGCTACCCTGGGCCGTGAAAACTGAGCGATGGGAAAGCGAACGTTAAGACGAAGCAGAAGACCTTCAGCTCGAAACCCCTGGGAGTGACGGCATGGATCGCCTTCGGGAAGAGCGCCGTGATCCCTGAGATCGCCGTCTCCACCCGCTTGCGGGCGTGCTGACCCAGATACTCCTCCCACGCCGGTCGGGACCGCTTTGAGTTCTTCTTTCACAGCGGCTTGAAGAGGCTCCCCGCCTCCCGGAGCAGGTCTTCATAGACATAGTCGTTATACAGCTTGTCATACAGCTTGTCCGCGTGGATGACCGCCCCTTCCTGCAGATCGAGCGCGAACTCCCGGAACGGCACCCGGTCGCTTTGAGTTCCAGAGTCGAGCCCGCCTGCCGGAGCGTCAGCGAAAAGGGTCGAAGTCTGCCCAGGCGCCCCGGAAGTCCAAGAAGCCCCGGAAGTCCTTGACGGAACGGGCAGCTCAGCACGGTGTGACGGAGGAAGAAGTCGGTGTGCTGGACAGCGCCTTTTTCCTGGGATTTGTCTGGAAGCTGGCGGGAAAGCCCTCGGACGCACCGCCGGAGTAGAAGCGGGAGCGACCCCTGGTGATCGTGCTGGATATCCACTCGGTTCACACCAGCACAGAAGTGAAGGAAGCGATCCCGTCTTTGAAAGCGGCCCGGGTGGAATTGTTTCATTTGCCTTCCTACAGCCCGGAACTCTCGGAGAGGGAGCGATGTTCGACAAGGCGTATGACGGGATCACGAACGATTTCCCCGGCCTGCCGCTGTATCTGCCGCACAAGGCGAGGAGGAACCGGCCCTTGACGGAGGGGAGGCGTATAACCGTCACCTCTCGCCGTATCGGATCGTGGTCGAGCACACGAACGCTCAACTCCAGAGGTTCCAAGTCCTGGCCCAGCAATACCGTCACGACCGACAGAAGCACTCCCGCAGCGTACGGGTGGTGGCGGGACTAGTCAACCGGCAGATCGAGGAGAAGCCCTTGAAGGTCTATCCCGCAGTCTGAACCGAAGATCTTCACCCGCTGATTCACCTCCTTATGGCATCACAACCCTAATGATTATCTCTCAAAATATAGATGAGTGCAGTCCATCTATGTAGGCTGGAACTGGGTCTCACCCTCAGAAAGGGCGCCATGAGCCATCTCGATCCTGAAAATCCGCTCTACGATGCGGATGTGCCGTGCCCTCGGTGCGGTCCGGCGCATCATGTTCCGCAGGTGCAGGGCGAGCGCTGTCCGGACTGCGGATTTGAGTTCAAGCTGTTCCGCCATGAAGAGGAGAGCCTGGCCCGGGAATTCTACCGGCAGATCGAGCGGGAAAAATACTTCGTCGAGATTCCTGAATTCGGATTTGCCGTCGTCCACGAGTAGGCGTTCAAGCAGGCCCGCAAGTACTGGGACGCCCCCTCCCCTTAATCCAACGCTTCTCAGGGCGGATGGAAAGTAAGAGACTCGCGATCATGAGTCCGGTCACACGCCCTCAAAGCCGCTCAACACTTTCTTGAGGGTCCCACCCCGAACCGCGTACACGTCCTCGCCGTACCCTTCGTAATAACGCCATTGGACGACGATCTCCATGATGCCGTCGCCGTTCAGGTCCAGCACTGCCGGGACCTCGAACAGATAAGGGATGGGACCCT
>JAHWJO010000373.1 GCA_019348365.1 Armatimonadota bacterium
AACCCGACCCTCTCTGCCGATATTCTGGGGGACTGGCGCGAGGAGGTCATCTGGAGGACCGCGGACAATCAGGAGCTGCGGATCTTCACCTCCACGATCCCGACGAACCGCCGTTTTTACACCTTCATGCACGACCCGATCTACCGTCTCGGCATCGCGTGGCAGAACGTCGCTTACAACCAGCCGCCCCACACCGGGTTCTACGTGGGCGAGGGCATGTCCGAGCCGCCCCGCCCCTCGATCTACACTCCTGTATACGGGAAAAGGAGCCGGGCCCGATAAAGCGAAGGGAATGTAAAGGACAGGACATACGCAGAATGTATATAAGGGTGTCATTCTGAGCGAAGCGAAGAATCTGCGTTTCATCCATCTCTCTAAAAGCAGATTCTTCGCTTCGCTCAGAATGACAAATAGCGATACTTTTTGCGTAAGTCCTGAATGAGTCGGGCGAACGATTCACCGGGATGAGAAGGATTACCCCCTGATCCACTGGCGGCCGATTGAGACGGATGGAATCGAGGAAACTATATGGACCTGGTACGAAAAGCGGTGATCACGGCGGCGGGGCGGGGGACACGGCAGTTCCCGGCGACCCGCTCCATACAAAAGGAATTGCTGCCCCTGGTGGATCGGGACGGGATCACGAAGCCCACCATTCAGATCATCGTCGAAGAGTGCCTCGCCTCCGGGATCGAGGACATCTGCATCATCGTGGGCAAAGACGGCGCGGAGCCGTTCCAGCGGCATTTCTCCCGGCTGAATGAGGGAGAGCGGCGCGATTTCCGGGGCAAGGAATGGGCGCTGGCCCAGGCGGATGCCCTGCGCCGGATGCAGGAGCGCATCACCTACGTCGAGCAGGAGACCCCGGAAGGCTACGGCCACGCCGTCTTTCAGGCCCGGGATTTCGTCGGCGACGAGCCGTTCCTGCTCCTCCTGGGCGATCACATCTACATCTCCGGCACGAAGAAACGCTGCGTCCAGCAGGTCATCGAGACGTACAACGTAGCCCAGTGCGCCATCTCCGCCGTCCAGCAGACTCCCGACGACAAGCTGCACCTGTTCGGGACGGTGACGGGGCGGCCGCTCGGCACATCACCCTGCACCTACGAAGTGACGGAGATCAAGGAAAAGCCGTCCATCGAATACGCGGCGGAGCACCTCCAGACGCCCGGAGTGAAGCGGGGTTACTACCTCTGCTTCTTCGGGATGCACGTCTGCCCCCCCAGCATCTTCGACTGCATCCAGTATCACATCGATAACGACATCCGGGAGAAGGGCGAGATCCAGTTTACCTCCTCGCAGGAGATGCTGCGTTCTAAAGAGCGGTATGTGGCGGTCGAAGTTGCTGGCGAGCGCCTGGACATGGGGGTGCCGTTCGGCTATGTCGAGACGCAGGCCGCGCTCGCCCTGAGCGGGGTGGACCGCACGGAAATGCTCTCGGCCCTGCTGCGTCTGGTCGCTAAATCCGCCGCGAATGAGCCGTTCGGGCAGGTGTGATCGGCTGAACGTCGCTGAACGTATTTCACGGCGTTCGGGATCTGGGTCCGCACTATCGAACCGGCGAAAGGGTCGGTATGGAACATCGTTTCAGAATGTCGGAAAGAGAGTAGAGAGGCAAACAAAAACAACGCCCTTTGTGCAGGGACGTTGTTTTTTGGCACTTTTGAGATTGTAAAAGGTTACGATTGAACCACCCGGCGTTGAAACACCGGGCTAGTGCGTACGAAGTCCCGCTCGAAGCGGGACTCCTCTCCACCGAAGCGATCTCTCCGAAGAGAAGAGTCCCGAACGCCTCAGCCCGGCTTCAGACGGGCTTCGTCTAAATAGCCCGGTGTTTCAACGCCGGGCGGTCTAGGGCCGGTGTTTCAGCCGGTTTGACCGAAGATTGGATTATTTGGCATCCTTCGGGATCTGCCGGGCGAGGGAGGTGAATTGGGCCTGGGTCATGATGTTTCCGCCTCGCTTATCGGTCGGATTGGTCCACATCTCATTGGGAGTCATCGTTGCCGCGAGCTTCATCCACTTGGCATGGGTGTCCGCGAAGAGAAAGTTGGAACCGTTGTTGTGGGTGTTCAGCATGGCTTTGCCCGGTTCGATCTCATGGACGGCCCATCCCGGATAAAGGTCCGGGTGCATGTTGCGGCTTTCACCGACGAAGATCAGGCCGGCGGGGTCGGTCAGCTCCGCCATTTCACGGCCTCGGTTCTGATCGCCCCAGGTGGTGGGGATGCCTTCGTGGAACGCCGCTCCATTGAGGCCGTAGCTGATGGGCATCAGCGGGCCCTCTTTGTTGCCGTTCGGTTTGTAATGCTTGTTGCTCTCGTCTCCCCCCGTCTGGAAGTCCCCGCAGGTTCCGCCGGTGTGCCCCCAGACGTAATCATTGGAGGGACAGACGAACACATCCGTGGTTTTGACGTAGCCGGAGAACAGGGCGCGCTTCCAGTTCCAGGAGGAGCAGTGATAGTTCCCCCAGTCGTTGCTCGGCGGTTTGCCGTCCGACATGCGGGCCATGGGGTAGGTTTCATCGTAGTCCCCCAGGTAGGTGTACAGGCCGGTGCCCAGCTGCTTGAGGTTGTTCAGGCAACTGGTCTGCCGGGCTTTCTCTCTCGCGCGGGCGAAGACGGGGAAGAGGATCGCTGCCAGAATCGCGATGATCGCGATGACGACCAGCAGCTCGATCAGGGTGAACCCTTTGGAAGGGCGCGTGCGGAGGTCTTTCATGGGTAGTTCTCCTGAAGACAGGCAGGCAGAAAGTGGATAACCGGTGATCATCTCGCGTTCTTAGACGGTTCCGGGTCGCTCATGGTTTCTGAACCTGAAAAGGATAGGTATTCCGGGAGAAGATTCGGAGAAAATCGACGGCGGAAATGAAAATAAGAGCTGTGAAATGAAGCGCCCCAATTCTTCAAGAAGATGAAGAAGCAAGGAACCTCACTCCTGTCCATTATATCATGCTCCGTCAGGGTTTGTTACAAATGTGTCGCTAAAAGGGACCGGGAAGCGTCTCCCGCGTCATCTTCCTGCCCTGATGATGGTTGAGCGATGGGCCGTTCGCTTCGCATGATGCCTTGCTTCGACAGGCGAGTTGAGACTCCTGTCGCTTTCTTGCCGGATGGAGCGCAAACGCCTCCCCGATTCGCCAAAGCCGAGCCCATCAGGAGGACCCGCTTTCCGGGCGAGCGGTGATTCCCTGGGGCAGCGGCGAGAGGTGGCGGTGCAGACGGCGGATCTTGACCAGATCGCGCAGGGTGCCGCCGTAATCCCGCACCAGCCGCATCTTCGATCCGGGGCGGTGGGACCAGCGGACCGGCATCTCCTTAATCGTATAACCCAGGCGACGCGCCAGGTACAGGACCTCGATATCGAAGCTCATGCCGCTCATCACTGAGCGGGAGAAGATTTCTCGGGCGGCGTCCCGGCGAAAGAGCTTGAACCCGCATTGCGTATCGTGGATGCCGGGGAGGAGGAGCGTCTGGATCAGCAGGTTTCCCGTCCGGCCCATCATCTCGCGGTAGAACGGCTGCCGTACGATCAGTGTCGAATCTTTCAGCGCGCGGGAGCCGATCACCACGTCGTACCCTTCGGTGGCGGCTCGCAGCAGCGGCTCCAGATCCTCGATGGGGGTGCTCAGGTCGGCGTCGGTCATCAGGATGAAATCGCCTTCCGCCGCGAGCATCCCCTGCCTCACCGCCCCGCCTTTGCCCCGATGCCCCGAAGAGAGCAATCGAACGGGTTTATCCCTGCCGAACTCGCTCACGATCCGGGGGGTCGCATCGCGGCTGCCGTCATCGACGATCAGGATATCCGCCGGGTAGGGGCGCGTCCGGAGATAGCTCCAGACTGTCTCCAGGGTGGCAGGGAGACGGGCTTCTTCGTTATACGCGGGAATGACGATGGAAAGGGAGGGCGGACCGTTCAGGTTGGACATGGAAGGGAAGATGCCTTATGAAGGAGTGAGGGAGACGTACTGATTATATCTTATCCTCCGATGTCTGCATGCGGGTCCATCCACGAATTCACGGAAACTTCTCCGGACCTTCCAAAGAAAAGCGGAAGTGAGGCGGTCGGATGCGTTCGACTCACCGGATTTCATCCTCTGCGGGAGAGGAGTACGTAAATTTGCGATTTCTGGGAGCCTGATGTAATTGGAAAACGTCTATATCTGAGGAAGAGATGGATGGATCGTCCCACAGTCCGCATCGGGATTCTCCGCTTCCAACGGTGAATCTCCGGGGTGTTCACGCTATACATCAGGAGACTCGCTGCCGGTCGATCCGGAATTCTCCCGGAATCTTTTTTATCCCAGGGGTTGCTCCCCTGTCATCCGCCCGGTGGAATCCGGGATTTCGTCGGTTATCCAAATCGGTTATCCAACCGGAACTTTGCAAAGGAGATCGTTTCACCATGAAAGCTTTGTCCCTGAGCCTGCCTGTCGCGGCGCTCTTCCTGTCGGTATCGGCGTACAGCCAGGCCGCGACGACTCCGGAAGGCACACTCAAAGAGTTCCTGGCGGCCATGAAGAAGAAAGACCGTGCCGCCATCACGAAATCGATTGACTGGGATGCCATGAAGAAGTCCCTGAAATTAAACCAGGGGACGCCGGAACAGCAGGATGATCTCATGAAAAAGGTTCGGATCATCTATGTGGAGAGTTTTGCGCTGGGAGACCGGGCGAAGAATTTCAAGATCAGCCCGGTGACGGTGAAGGGAAACGAGGCAAAAGGCACGTTCATGCAGATGAACGCCGCCACGAAGAAATGGGTGCCGACCACTCAATTTTCCTTGCGCAAGAACGGGAAGAACTGGCTGATCTCCAGCATCAGCGGAGCCAAAAGCTAGCTTTTGGATGTGAGGATAAATGCAAATAGCCGGGGGATTTATTCTATCCCCGGCCTATTTGCGCGATATGACCTGATGGTGAAAGGAAAGTCACGTATCGATTCGTTCCCGATTACAGATGGACGATCACACTAAGGATGTGATGAGCAGTAGAGCGGTCCGCCGTAAAAAACGTCCTGCCGTAAGTTATATCGGCAGGACGTTTTATTTTTGATCGATCCACAGGCTTGCGGGTTTAAGGGATGATCTTCAGGGTCTTCGGGTCGAAGC
>JAHWJO010000374.1 GCA_019348365.1 Armatimonadota bacterium
ATCAACCAGATCCTCGGCCACTTCCAGCAGCTCCAGAACCTCGATACGTCGGACGTTCCGCCGACCTCCCATGCCATCCTGATGACGAACGTCTGGCGCGAGGACGAGTCCCGGCCCTCGCTGCCGACCGAAGAGGTCGTGGCGAACGCGCCGGATGCGGACGACGGCCTCTTCATCGTGCCGCGTATCGTCGGGGAGGCGCCGGATGTCTGAGCTGTACGAGAGGACCGCCTGCGAGCTGGTGGATCTGGTGAAGAACGGCGAAACCTCCTGGGGGGAGGTCGCGGACGCTCAGTTCCGGCGGATCGCCGCCGTGGAGGATCGGGTGAAGGCGTTCATGACGGTGACGGAGGACGCGGGACGCGCCGCCGCCCAACGCGCCGACGCGGGCGGGGACCCGTTCAATCCGCTCTCCGGCGTGCCGGGCGCCCTCAAGGACAACATGTGCACGCGGGGCATCCTCACGACCTGCTCCTCGAAGATCCTCCACAACTGGGTCCCCCCCTACGACGCCACCGTGACCGAAAAACTCATGGCGACCGGTATGGTGCTGGTGGGGAAGACGAACATGGACGAGTTCGCGATGGGCTCCTCCACTGAGAACTCCGGCTTCTTCACCACGCGCAACCCGTGGGACCTGAACCGCGTGCCCGGCGGCTCCAGCGGGGGCAGCGCGGCGGCGGTCGCGGCGGGGGAGGCGGTGTACGCGCTGGGGTCGGATACGGGCGGGTCGATCCGCCAGCCGGCGGCCTTCTGCGGGATTGTCGGGATGAAGCCGACCTACGGGCGGGTGTCGCGGTTCGGCCTCGTCGCGTTCGGCTCTTCCCTCGACCAGATCGGGCCGCTCACGAAAGACATGCGGGACTGCGCCCTCGTGATGAACGCCATCGTCGGGCACGACCCGAACGATGCGACGAGCGTCCCGATGGAAGCGCCGGACTTCACCGAATCGCTCCGCGAAGACGTGCGGGGCCTCCGCATCGGGAGGCCGAAAGAGTACTTCCCGGAGGAGGGAATCGAACCGGCGGTGCGGGACGCGGTGGAAACGGCCCTCGCTTCGCTGGCGGACCTCGGCGCGGAGATCGTCGAGGTGTCGCTGCCCCACACCGAGTACGCCCTGCCGGTCTACTATCTCATCGCGCCGTCGGAGGCGTCGAGCAACCTCGCCCGGTACGATGGCGTGCGGCACGGTTACCGCACCCCCGGCGACGTGGACATGATCGAGATGTACCTCAAGACCCGCGACGAGGGGTTCGGGGCGGAAGTGAAGCGGCGGATCATGCTCGGCACCTACGCGCTCTCCGCCGGGTACTACGACGCGTACTACCGCAAGGCCCAGCAGGTGCGAACCCTCATCGCGCGGGACTTCGAGCGGGCGTGGGAGAAAGTCGACCTGTTGCTCACTCCCTCCACCCCGACCGTCGCCTTTCCCATTGGGGAGCGAGCCGACGACCCCCTCGCGATGTATCTCAACGACATCTTCACCATCCCGACCAATCTCGCCGGGCTCCCCGCCCTCTCGCTGCCGTGCGGCTTCTCGCCGGAGGGGCTGCCGGTCGGCCTGCAGCTCATCGGCAAGGCATTCGATGAGGAGACGCTCTTCCGGGTCGGATACACCTACGAGCGGAGCACGGAATGGCACCGGGCCCGGCCCACCCTTCCGCCCTGAATCAGGAAAACATAATGAAAAGGTCAACAAAGATCACCATCACCCTTCCGGATGAGGTCTATGCTGCCGTGGAACGCGAGCGTCTTTCCAGGGGAGAATCCCGCAGCGCCTTCTTCCGAGACGCCGCCGAAAAATTGCTCCGTCGGGAGGGAGATATGAAAGATCTAATCGAACGATACGTACAGGGCTATCGTAATCATCCTGAAACGGAGGAAGAGGAAGAGTTTTCTCGGGTTTCCAGTTATCAGGTGTTGTCCGGAGAGCCCTGGGAGTGAAGCGGGGAGAAATCTGGTGGGCCCACCTGCCTCCCCCGGTGGGGCGTCGCCCGGTCTTGCTCCTATCAAGAAGTGAAGCCTATTCGGTTCGGACCCAGGTAACGATAGCCCCTGTGACCACCCGGATTCGCGACATTCCGGTAGAAGTCAAGCTGGGTCCGGACGAGGGACTCCCCCGCGTTTGCGTGGCGAATCTGGATTCGATTACGACGATTCCAAAAGATGCTTTAGAAAATCGCATCACTGAACTGAGTTCGGAGAAGATTCGCGAGGTAGAGAAGGCGATCCGTTTTGCCCTGGGATTGGAGGAGTGATTCGGAGAGCGAAATGATGAACGCTCCGACCGGAGATGCTCTATCGCGCCGAATATTCTCGTGTGAACGGAGTACGGAAGGACGCCAGGCGCATCCTTCTCCCTCCATAAGATACCCGTCGAACATCTAGATCTTGAAAAAAGGAATCAAGCGGGCGGCCATTGAAATGTGAAGGCGAAAGACCTTTATCCCTGAGTATCCCCCGTGAAAGAGATGTGCCCCATGACCGGACGTAATGATCGCCGGGGATTTACGCTCATCGAGCTGTTGGTCGTCATCGCGATCATTGCGATTCTGGCCGCCATCCTCTTCCCCGTTTTCGCCAAGGCGCGAGAACGCGCCCGCACCACGTCCTGCCTGAACAACCAAATTCAGATCGGCCGCGCCATGCTGATGTACATGGACAGCTACGACAATTATTACCCCCATTACCCGGTGGAAAATAATTCGATTCTGTACCTGTGGCCGACTTCGCTGAATCCCTATGTGAAGAACGATTCTCAGGTCCACGATTGTCCTTCCACCGGAGACTACGGGGGCGGGATCAATGGCTGGGGAACCGCCTCCACCGGCTGGCGAGCCAACTGGGCGCGTGCTCGGGAGAAAGGTTCATACTGCCATAACGGCTGGATGTACGGGGTGAGCGAGGCGGACGTGAAAGCCCCGGCGGAGACGATGTTCGATTCCGATGGGATCTGGATAGATGCATGGCCGACCAGAGGCCAGACCCTCCCCCGGGATAAAGTCCAGGGCGCCAATGACGGCGGGTTGGGCCGGATCGCCATCGACCGGCACAGCGGCGGCATCAACATGATGTATGCGGACGGACACGCGAAATGGGTGAAGCTGGAGTTGCTCACAAAAGTGAAATATTGTCCCTCCGATGGATGGGAGTTCCTAAATCCCAATCCCAGCGGTTCGATCTGCCGAGATTTCTAATCCCGGCGGACCGATCCTGAGTCGATTGAACCTCCACCCCGGAGAATCACCGGGGTGGTTTTTTTCGTCTGCACCGGGGTACTACATGGAAGTCAACCCTGTGCCGCAAACCCGAAACGGCTTTCATCCTCCTCGCGGATGCGCTAAAACTAAAAGTGGACGGTGGAAAAGGGTATCTTTGAGTCGATGACCGTCTGTCATCGAAAATCTGGAGCGGAGTAAAATCAGGCGCATGAGCTACAAAGATTACGAGCTGAACGTGGGCATGGAGGTCCATGCCGAACTTCTCACCGAGAGCAAGATGTTCTGCGGGTGCAGCGCCCATTTCGGGGGGCCGCCCAACAGCGACGTCTGCCCCGTGTGCCTGGGGCTGCCGGGGTCGCTCCCGGTCCCGAACCGGCGCGCCATCGAGTTCGTCGCGCGTACGGCGATGGCCCTCAACTGCGAGATCTCCTCGCCGAGCATCTTCCAGCGCAAGAACTATTTCTATCCCGACATCCCGAAGGGCTACCAGATCAGCCAGTACGGCGACGACCCCATCGGCAAGAACGGCTACCTCGATTTCGAGGTGGAAGGGGAGATGAAGCGGGTCCGTATCCGGCGGGTCCACCTGGAAGAAGATACCGGCAAGAACATGCACAATCCCGCCGGGTACAGCGAGGTGGACTACAACCGTTCCGGGGTGCCGCTCATGGAGATCGTGACGGAGTTCCCGCCCGACATCCACACGCCGGAAGAGGCGCGGGGGTACGTCATGGCTCTGCGGGCGGTGCTGGTGACGCTGGGGGTGTGCGACGGCCGGATGGAGGAGGGCTCGCTACGGTGCGAGCCGAACATCTCCGTCCGCCGGAAAGGCTCCGAGCGGTACGGCAACAAGGTGGAGCTGAAGAACCTGAACTCGTTCCGCGCCGTTTATCGGGGCTGCGAGTACGAGTGGAAGCGCCAGGCCGCCCTCTACGATGCGAACCCCGACGCCGTGATCCCGCAGGAGACCCGCCGGTGGGACGACGAGCGCGGCGAGACCTACATCATGCGTACCAAGGAGGTCGAGCAGGAGTACCGCTACTTCCCCGAACCCGACATGGTCCCGATGGTCTTCACCGGGGAGTGGCTGGAGGAGCAGCGGAAACAGCTTCCGGAGCTGCCCGAAGCCCGGCGGCAGCGGATGATTCGCGAGTATGAGATCACTCCCGACGATGCGGCGCTGCTCGTCGGCGACATCCCCCTGGCGAACTGGTATGAAGAAGCGGCGAAGCAGACCGGCCAGCCCGTCGAGGTCGCCAACTGGGTGAAAGGGGATTTCCTCCGCCTGCTCTCGGACGCCAGGATTGAGGCGACGGCCGCGAAAGTCACCCCCGATCATCTCTCCGGGATGCTGAAGCTCGTGGAGGCGGGGACCATCAACCGGAAGATCGCGAAGACGGTGTTCGAGGAGATGTTCAACACGGGGCAATCCCCGGAAGAGGTGGTCAAAGCGAAGGGCCTCACCCAGATCGCGGATGAAAACGCTCTCTCCACGATGATCGATGAAGTGATCGCCGCGAATCCGAAGGAGAGGGAGCGGTTCCTTGCAGGCGAAGAAAAGCTGAAGCAGTTCTTCGTCGGCCAGGTGATGAAGGCGAGCCGGGGCAAGGCCAATGCCGCGCTCGTGAACCAGCTGCTCGACGAGAAGCTCAAATAAAGCCGGACGAGAACCCTCCTGCCGCCTGTCCCTCCCGTGTCATGCCGACACCCTGCCGTGTCATTCCGACTCCCTTTCGTGTCACTCCGAGTCGTCTCTTCAAGTCATCCGAGCGCCAGCGAGGGAACTGACCGTACGGCAGAGAAACTCTCGCGCTTCCGATCCGATTCCTCGCTCCGCTCGGAATGACATGGGCAAAAGTCCCCCGGCAAAAACCTGAATCCTCTTTAT
>JAHWJO010000375.1 GCA_019348365.1 Armatimonadota bacterium
TTCTGATCCTGAGCGACGGGAGCGGTGCGATTGAGCTTGAGCGTGAGGGTCTGGGAGGAGGAGGAGATCGAGGTCGATGCCATCCTCCTCATGCTCGGGTTCAACGCGAACCTCGGCCCGATCAAGGACTGGGGCCTGGAGCTTCAGGGGAACTCCATCCTCGTCAGCCCCCGAATGGAGACGAACATCCCCGGAGTGTACGCTGCCGGGGACGTGGCGGAATTCCCCGGCAAACTCAAGCTCATTGCCACCGGGACCGGCGATGCCGCCGTCGCCGTGAACTTCGCCAAGACCTACATCGACCCGTCCTCCCACGCCTTCCCCGGCCACAGCAGCGAGCTCGTCCCGGCGGGGAAAGACAAGCCTTCCCCCTGACTCGAAGGGAATACGATAGGTATCAAAAGGTGCTCTCATGAACCAATGGTCCCAGGCTTTATTCGATTCTTTTGCGGGAGGCATCGATACTTATATAAGACTAATCGGGAAAGATATTCGGTCGATAATAGATGCCGACAGTCTCGCTCCAGATGAACATAAAGCGTTAAACGCCGCCATAAGAAAGGGTTTGGAAGATTACACCGATTATGCCTTGGGGCGGTTCGATAATATCGGCTGCTCCTTGCCTAAAGGTGTATTAGGCTACCGCATTTTGGCTGAACCTTGTATCGAATCAGACGACGAAATTGAGAGATTACCGGAGGTGGAGATCAGAGAGGGTGATCAGGATTATGCGGTCATGTGGAGGGACTATCTCTTCATGCAAGAAACGGAACATAAATCTCATAAACAACGGGATCGCTGACCTGTTATCCATCTCCTATTCAGACGCACAGCCGTGGTAAAGTACCTCGGCTCGAAGCGGCGGCTGGTGCCGGCCATCGTAAAAATTGCGGAGGCGCTGCCCGGAGTGCGAACGGCCTGCGACCTCTTCGCCGGGACGACGCGGGTCGGACAGGGCTTCAAGCGGGCCGGAATTCACGTTCTCAGCAACGATCTCGCCTCTTATTCGCACGTACTGGGACAGGCGTACATCGCCACCGATGCGCGTGAGACGAACCTTCCCCGGCTGCGCGAATTGCTGGAGCATCTCAACGGCCTCTCCTCGGAGGACGGATATTTTACAGAGACGTTCTGCCGCCGGTCCCGCTACTTTCAGCCTCACAACGGAATGCGGATCGACGCGATTCGCGGGGAGATCGACCGGCTGACGCTCACTTCGTCCGAACGGGCTGTCCTGCTCACCGCGCTGCTCCTCGCCGCCGACCGGGTCGACTCCACCACCGGCCTGCAAATGGCTTACCTCAAGCAATGGTCTCCCCGCTCCCATGCGACGCTGGAGCTGACCCTTCCGGAACTGCTGCCGGGGATGGGGGAAGTCCGACAGATGGATGCGAATCGTCTCGCGGAGGGTTTGAAGGATGTGGATCTCGCTTACATCGACCCTCCCTACAACCAGCACTCCTACGCCGGCAATTATCATGTCTGGGAGACGCTCGTCCGCAACGACCGGCCCGAAGTGTACGGCGTGGCGTGCAAACGGATGGATTGCCGCCAGACCCGGAGTCGGTATAACTCCCGGATTCAGTGCCGGGACGCTTTTTCTCAGTTGATCGCTGAGCTCGCCCCGCGCGTTCCCTGGCTGCTCGTCTCGTTCAGTACGGAGGGGCACCTGTCCCCGGTGGAGATCCATGAGATCCTGCGCGGCGCGGGTCACGTCGAGTCCCGCGCCTTTGATTACAAGCGATATGTGGGGGCGCAGATCGGGGTGTATAACCCTCAGGGCGTGAAAGTGGGCACGCCGACCCATTTCCGCAACCAGGAACAGCTTTTTCTCGTCGGACCGGATCCCCGAATCGTCCGGCGCGCCCTCGACGGTGCATCAGGAGTGATCGTGAGTTAAAGAACGGGTATTGCTGCTGTCCTGGCTGGGGGTTATTTCCGGCGCTGTACCAAGCAGTCTGAATTCTTCTGTCGAACGTCTGCTGAAAACGGATGGCTTCAGGCTTTCCGATCCGGGGATGCCTGCGGCTCCACCTCTTCGAGGCGTACTTCACGGCCCTGACGCGCGGACTCATAGGCGGCGAGCACCACTTTCAGGTTCTCGCGACCGACGGAGCCCGGCGAGGGGTTCGGCTTCCCGTGCTGCACCGTATCGAGGTAGTGGCCGATCATCACCGTGAAGGAATCGCCCCAGGATCCCTTCTCGATCAAAGCTTCCCTGTTGTCGGGGAGATCGGGCCGGTGGAGGGTGAGCGCGCCCTGCGGGCCGCCCATGGAGAGTACCCCTTCCGTCCCGAACGCGATGAAGCTCGCGCCGGGGAACCAGATTCCGGCGGCCTGGGAGGAGAAGAGCGCGCCGAGATGCCCGCCCCGGTACCGGGCGTTGACGACCGCCGTGTCCTCCCCGCCCAGCTCCGGGCGGAACCGGGTCGCGAAGCAGGTCACGGCCTCGATGGGACCGGCGACGTTAAGCATGAGGTCGATGTAATGGATACCGCCGTCGAGGAGCTGGCCCCCGCCGGTGACGTTCGGATCGTAGCGCCATGCGGTGGAGAGGTACTTCCCGCCCTGCCAGTGGGCGTAGGTCGCCTGTGTCCCGATGATCTGCCCGATCCGGCCCGCCTCGATGGCGCGTTTGGCTTCCAGCGCGGCGGGCAAGGTGTGGTTCGTCTCGCCGTAGTAAAGCGTCACCCCCGCCTCTTCCGCCGCCGCGATCATCGCATCGCAATCTTCCAGCGTCTTTGCCAGCGGCTTCTGGCAGAGGACCTGCTTCCCCGCCCGTGCCGCCGCGATCACCGCGTCTTTGTGAAGGTGGTGCGGCGTGCAGATCTCCACGGCATCCACGTCCGGGTCGGAAATGACTTCGTCGTACTCGGTGACGACGCTGGCTCCTCCGGCCTGCTCCGCCCGTTCCTGGGCTTTCTCCAGGTCGATGTCGCAGCAGACGGTGATCCGCGCGCGGTCCGCGTGATTCGCATAGGCCCGTACGTGAGCCTCACTGATGATTCCACAGCCGACAAGGGCGACGCGAAGGGGATTCATGGATACGGTGCTCTCCTGCACAGAGGATGATAGACCAGGGGAGAAGGTCCCTATGGCCCCCGACGAAAGGTATGCCGGGCCTCTCCCCCACTTCGTTCTCCCCCTTCGTTTTCCTTCTCCGGAATATTGGGGGGGTCAGGGAGTCACCGGCCAGGTGGGCGGCTGCAATCCCGCGATCTTCCGGAGCATGGAGAGGACATCGCTGATGTCGATGGAGCCGTCCCCCACGGGCCGCCCCCCCACGCCGGGAGAGGGTGCCAGGTCCACCGCCGCTTTCTGTGCGGGTGACAGCGTCGCCAGGCCGACGATAAATTTCAACACCAGGACGACATCGTTGATGTCCACCGTTTCATCCCAATTGGGGTCGCCGTATCGTCCCGACCGGAAGGCGGCGACCCGTTGATCGCCGAGGGCGTACAGGAACGTCTCCTCTTCGCCCAGGGTGGCCATCCCACCCGCAATGAGCAGGCGCATCGCCGTCAAATTCCCCTCGCCGGACGGGCGGGTGGGGAAGGACCAGATCTCCCGGTCCGTCAGGGGGTCCAGCACATGAAGGACTCCCCGGACATCCCCGACGACCGGAAAGCCCCCGGCGTTGATCAGAGCGAGGGGCGTCTGTTTCAGGTTCCAGACCCACTTGCGGGAGCCGTTCCGCGACACCATGGCGGTGACATAGCCCGCGATGTCCGCCGTGAAGAGCGTGCCGGATTCCGCTGCCATCGCCACGACGTTCCCCATGGGCGCGTTCCACCTCAGCGCGCCGGTATTCGCGTTGATCATCGCCACGCCGGAGTCATTGCCGCCCGCGATCCCGGATCCCGCAACGAAGAGAAACCCGCCATTGACGACCGGGGGGGAAGTGAAATTCCCCCCGATGGGAGCGCGCCAGACCGGGTTTTCTATTGGCGCGCCGTAGATCGCCTGCCGATGAGCGGCGGCGAAAACGCCCTGATCCGTGACGGCGGGGGCATGGAGGAAAAGCGTTCCGCCGGGCGGCGACTGCAATCCGGTTGCCAGGGGGCTGTGAGCCGCGCCGGAGTCCGCATCCCAGCGGAGAAGATTCCCATTCGTGCCCGGCAGCCACACCTGGCCGTTAAAGAGGACGGGCGATGGGACTTGAACGGGCTGACCGGGAATCGTTCCCGCCTCGATGGGCACGCTCCACGCCGGGGAACCTTCCAGCGAAAAGGCGTATAATGTTCCCCCGAACAGGGGGCGATAGACGGCGACGTAGACTTTCCCGTTCCCGATGGCAGGGGACCCGGCCCACCCCGAACCCAAGGAAATAACTCCCACCGGCTCTCCTGCCGTCGGGCGGTAAAGCGACAGATGGACGGGACCGGGAGTCTGCGGCGACGCTGATTGCACGCTGACGACGCTCAACCTCCCTTCCGCCAGGGCGAACCCCGTCCCCAGGGCTCCGGCGGGCAGCTCCGCTCCCCAGGCGACGACCATGGGGACGGGCGGAACGTCCATGCTGCTGGCGGTGTGCCCGGAATCATGTCCGGCCAAGGGCCAGTGATCCGCATGAGAAAACCGGGCCAGCGATCCGATGAAGATGCAGAGTAGTACGGGTATGATCCGTGAAATCCGCCGAAGTTTGAAAGAAGTTTTCAGCAGATTTGTACCTCTATCTAAGAGCTTATTCATCAAATGTTCGATTCTTTTCGTGAAGATTACAATAGGAGTTGATACCAGCCTGATGTTTGAAAGACCAGCCTATTCTCCATTGTAAAACAGTTTTTCACACTCTGGGAATGGATTGAAGGCGGACCGATCCCAACGGATCCAATCGGTGGGGTTTGAAGACGGGTTGAACCTCATGCTATAACCCATCGTATAACAGCCGGGAACAAGGGGCGATATCAGTCCGTCTACTCGATAGAAACCCCTTTCTGACAAACGTGGCACCCATGCATCCGGATCATTGAGTCACTTCACGCACTACGGCACGTCGAATTCCCCTCTGCAACGGTTCTCTTCCAGGGAGGCCCTTCATGGTACGGCGATTGTCTTCACTTCCCCGCTGGCAGCTTCGAGCGGGACTGACTGTTCTGGCAGCG
>JAHWJO010000376.1 GCA_019348365.1 Armatimonadota bacterium
TTACATCTCCTACCGGCCCGTCAACCTGCATGGGATCGCCTCCCTTGCGTTCCGGGTTTCGTCCGCTGGCGCAGGCGGGAGGATCGAGGTCCGCGCGGACTCTCCCGCCGGGCCGCTCGTCAGCGCCGTCGAGGTGCCCCTGACGGGAGGCTGGGACACCCACACGACCGTCACCGCACCGGTTCGGGACCCCGGCGGCGTTCGCGAGCTGTTCCTCGTCTTCCTGAACGAGCCGGGCAATCCAAGCCTGTTCAACCTCGACTGGGTGGAATTCAACCGGGCGCCGATCCGAGGAGGGGACCTCAATCGGGACGGCTTCGTGAACGTGCAGGATGCGGTCGTCGCGTTGCGGATGATCGTGGGTTTTCAGCCGGTCGCCCCTTTTGACCTGGAGACCGGGGACATGAACGGGGATGGGGCCATCGACATCCGGGATGTGGTGGCGATCCTCGCCCTTGCCCTGAACCTTCCGTAGCGGGCCGGGGTTCTCCGAGGGGATATTATTGCAGGACTTACGCAAAGACAACGGCATCTGTCATTCTGAGCGCCAGCGAAGGATCTGCGTTTTATCCCTGGAGTACACGCAGATCCTTCGCTGGCGCTCAGAATGACAGAATCTTCCAAATCTATGCGCAAGTCCTCATAAAGAGAACAAAACGAGCCGGTCGACACAGGCATCGACTGGCTCGAAGAGGGTTGGGATTTCATCGAGAAAGCGGGTCATTTCCCGAAAAACATCTTGATGGCGACGAGGACGAGGAAGACGGCGAAGAGCTTGTTCACTACGTCTTTTGGGAGGCCGACGACCAGCTTCGCCCCGATGACCGAGCCGAAGAAGAGGCCCATGGCGATCAGCAGGGAGGCCTGGAAGTTGACGTTGCCGGCTTTGTAATGCGTGAGCAGCCCGAGAATCCCCACCGGCAGGATGATCACGCCCAGCGAGGTTCCGATGGCCTGCTTGGTCTCGAAGCCCAGAAACGCGACCAGGCTCGGCACGATGATCAATCCGCCGCCGATCCCGAACATGCCGGACAGGATTCCTGCGGCCAGCCCGATCAGCGCCAGCGCAATAGTCATGAACAGTCTCCCGAAGACGCGGAGGGCGGCTCCCTCCTGGTCACGATACACCGACACCGGATACGCCCCAGGACTTACGAAAAGCCACTCGTCTTCATCATTCTGAGGCTCTTCTGTCCATCTGAGCTTCTTCTGTCATTCTGAGCGAAGCGAAGAATCTGCGTGCAACTTCATATTCGCCAGAGCGCAAACGCAGATCCTTCGCTTCGCTCAGGATGACAGGTTTGACAAAGTAGATGCATCAGTCCTACGCCAAACAAGCAGGCCGGATACAACGGATTGTGGGGTGGAGAACGCACAAAAGGGAACCCCGTGGGGTTCCCTTTTGTGTGATGCGGCGGCTTCTGAGGTGACAGGTACTCCTGATCGGCTGAGGAGAAGATTCGTTCCTCCGTGCGCTTTACCTCGCGTGCCCGGCCGCAAGATCCGATATTCAGTTGTTCGTTGGTTTCCCTTTTATTGTTTTAGACTTCCTGTCTTCCGGACATGGTTTACCCCGGCCCTCCTCTCCCTTAAACCTCTTTTATCAAATCTTTTCAAAACTTTTCCGATTTTCGGTACTCCTATAACTTTCGTAATAATGAAGCCATGGAACGGCGCACGGACAAACGCTGCCCCTTCTGTGGGGAGGGCTTGCGGGAAGAGGCCGTCTTCTGCCGGTACTGCAATCGGGACCTGGAGGACGAGGAGTTCCTTCGCTCCCGCGTGCGGGTCCGGCAGATGGCGATGCTCCTCCTGGCGATCTTCGGGATCGGGGTCCTTCTGGCCCTGATCGGATCGCTCCGTTAGGAAATCGGGAGATTGGGGAGTTAGGAAATTAGGGAGTTCGGATGGGGGCGACTTCTTTGAGGGCATGCCAGAGGGGAACCGGGTAACAGCGATGAGTGATCACAGCGTCCCCTCCGATGAAACGCCGATGGAGGAGCTGGAGGAAGCGGTCTCCGGCATGACTCCGGCGACGGAGACCGGGAAGTGGACCCCGGACCGGTGCAGCCGTATCGCGACGGCGCTCGGGGTCGGGCATTACCAGCGGCATATGTTCATCTGCATCGGGCCGGACTGCTGCACTCCGGAACAGGGGGCGGAAAGCTGGAGCTATCTCAAATCCCGCCTGAAAGAGCTGAAGCTCGTCAACGGCCCCGTGTACCGCACAAAGGTGGGCTGCTTCCGGGTCTGCAAGGGCGGCCCCATCGCCGTGGTGTACCCGGAGGGGACCTGGTACTGCGGCGTCACCCCGGAGGTCTGCGAGCGGATCATCCAGGAGCACCTGATCGGGGGGAAGCCGGTGGAGGCGCACATGATCGGCGCGAACCCGATCACCCACCCTCTCGGCGAGCCGCTGCTGGAAAAAGAGATTGCCACCTACGACCCCGATACGGACGCTAACGTCAAGCGCCTCCGCGAAGAGGAATTCAACCCCTCTCTATGAGGAATCCAGGAAACCAGGAATTCAGGAACCCCCTTGATGAGGAAGGCAGGAAGAAAGGAATTCAGGAAAACCCCTCTACAGAAGAGGTGAAGGGGTATTCCATCTTCTCTCCTCCCTCCTCCATCTTCAAGCTCTTTCCTGAATTCCTGAATTCCTGATGGGTTCCTTTACTCCGTGTTCGGCCTCAACCCGGAGTGGTAGTCCAGCTCGTCGTCGGGCTCCACGATATCCGGCGGCTCGTCTTCATCGGCTGAATCATCTCTCGGCTCGTCCTCCTCTTCGATGTGGCGGTGACGGTTTCTCACCCGCTGGTACGCCATCCACATGGCCCAGATCATCATCAGCCCGGTCGCGGGGAAGTAGAAAAGCTGGATCCATTCGAGGAGGCCCCGGCGCACGAGGGTGGATCTCCAGCCCTGGGCGAACTCCTCGGAATCGATGCCGGTGGCCTTGCGGAACGCGGTGGAGTAGCTGTCTCCCTGCCGCATCCGGTCCAGGAGCCGCTGCACCCCCTCCCAGCCGAACAGCTCCACGAAGTACGCCACCGCCGAATAGGAGGCGGCATAGGCCACGCCGGACTCCTCCCCACGCGGAAAACGATCCGCCAGTTGCCGCAGCTCGGGAAGCGCCCCGGCCCCACGCGCCTCCCGCACCCGCTCCTCCGCCGCCGGGTCGTCCGGCTGCCCCGCGACCTGCGCGAGTCCCTCGTTGAACCAGGTCGGGAGGGTGCCGATGCGGGGGCCGAGGCCGAGCGCGAGGACGGAATGGACGATCTCGTGGCGGAGGGTGCGCTTCGCGTTGGCGAACAGGCCGGAGACATCGAGCTCGATCCGGCCATCGGCATAATGGGACTGCCCGACGACGAGGTCGTGAGGCCGGACCCCCGCCGCCTCGCGGAAATCCCGGTGCTGGAAGTAGAGGTAAAGGGGAATTTTCTGCCGGGGACGGAGGTCGAGCTTTTCCGTGATCTCTCCGTAAGCCTCTTCGGCCCGCTTCCCCCATGCCTCCGCCTTTCCACCCGCCGACGCGGGGGCGTTGACGACGAAATGGGGGGTCGCCATGACCTTCCAGGGAGCCGCAGCCGAAGGGGAGGCCGCGCTCCAGAAGCCCGTGAGGCTCAGGAGCAGCAGAACGAGGAGAGAGGCGGATCGGCAGCAGCCACGAACCCCAAGGGGAGAGAAGAATCGTTTCACATGCCGATTGTAGCGGCAGCAGCGGGCCGAGTCGAGGAAACGGGAAAGGGAGCGGACAAGATGGAAGCGCCTTCCTTCCCCGTGATCCCCGGTGGGGGCGACTGATTGCCGTTAAGGCGTGTAGGGGGTCTGCACCAGCGTCGAACGGTTGATGATGAAGGCCACACGGCCCTCCTGGTCGGAGGTCAGCGCCGTGATCGCGAAGGGACCGAAGTCCCGCACGTTTCCGGCGGTGATCGCACCCGTCGTAGTGTTCACGCTCACCTGGTGGAGGTTGCCGAGCGTGTCGCCGACGAGGGCGGTGGTGCCGCGCCTGATCGGGGCCTGCTGGAAGCTGAACAGCTCCTGTCCGGCGGGCAGGGTCTCGCCCGCAGGCGGGGTCAGGGTCGGTCCGGCCACCATCGTACCCGTTCTGAGCACGACGGCAGTCTTGCCATTGTTGGCCACCACGATAACGCCAGCGCCAGCCGGCAGCTGGAAGGGAGAGCTCCGGACCGCGCCACCCACATCCTGCGCCGTCCCGATGGGGGTGCCGGTGATAACGTTGAAGGTGTAAACGCGCCCGGTATCATCCCCGACCCAACCGGTTCCATCCACGTAAACGTAAGGGGAAGAAGACACCCGGCCCTGAGTCGGGATAGCCGCCCCGGTCACCGGGGTGAGATCCGCCGAGTTCAGGACGAGGACGCTGTTCTGCGCGCCGATGACCACTCGCGGGGCCAGAGGACCGGCCTGGTCCACATCCACCAAGGCCGGACTGGAGGTGCCGACCACGTTCAGATTGGTGGCGGTCTGCGCGCCGCCCGTCATGTCGGTCGAGTGGAGGTTCCCCGCCGTATCCGGGAAGATGATACGACCGCCCAGCACCGCCGGGGCCGCAATCACCTGCGCCGTCGCGCCCAGCGCCACTCCTGGAGCCGGGTTGAGCCGTGCGGCTAACGTCATCTTGTTGTAGACCTGGATCTTGCCGTTGATCGTCACGACCACAATGTCGTCTCCCTGGATGACGGGACGGCCCGCGCTCGGCGCGCCCGGCCGGGTGGCCGATACACCCGTAGAGGTGAACGAATTGCCCGTGGCCGGATTGATGGCGATCAGGCGGCCCAGCGTGTCGACCGCGTAGACGCTCGTGCCGTCGGTGGACGCCGAACCGAAGTCCGCGCCGAGCCCGACGCTGAACTCATTCGCCCCGCCGATGATGAGCACGCCGGGGACGGCGTTCTTCGTTGCGGTGCCGGTCGCCGCCGCAATGACGAACTTCGACTGATCGGGGTCGAAGGTGAGCGGAGAGCGAGCGCCTGCCGCCGCACCTGCTTTGGGTCGGAAGAAGAGGGTGATGAGCTTGCCGGAGGTGCTGGTGCCTTCCGAGGAAGCCACCGCGAAGTTCACCGCGCCCTGGT
>JAHWJO010000377.1 GCA_019348365.1 Armatimonadota bacterium
TGCACCAGGACGGGGGGAGCAGCGGACGGCCTCGCTCACTTCCTGCGGTAAACCTTTTGAGAACCGTACTTTCAGCGACAAATGCGGCAGAGAGTCCAACCGCTTTGCTGGCAAGAAGAGAAATGCAGTCGTGGAAGGTATTGCAACTAGATCCTTCATCTCTACGCAGGCCGGACGATTTCACAGCACCAACCAGCCTGGGGTCGGATGGCTCGCATCTCGCTTCCACCCTCTATCAGCTCATAAGATATGAAGATCGGCCTTCGTCCAATGGACATCAGAAGAACCAGGAGAGGATATCAGGGATACAGGGTCATGTGGCGAATCGACTCTCTGAATTGATCGATGATGTTCGGTGTGTCAACGTCGATAGAGACGATAAACGCGAATTGTTGACTTTAATGGTGACGGGCCGGGATGGTGCATCATATCCTGCAAGAGCATTATCTGAAGGAACTTTACGTTTTTTAGCCCTCGCTATTCTTGAACTCGACCCAGAAGCCAGAGGGGTTATCTGCCTGGAGGAGCCTGAAAACGGGATTAATCCTCCCAAAATCCCTGCAATGCTGACTCTATTACAGGACATAGCTACAGATGTAAATGAACCTGTAGAAGCTGACAATCCTTTGCGCCAGGTAATTGTAAATACCCACTCCCCATCTGTTGTTGCTCAAGTGCCGGATGATTGCCTATTGATTGCAGAGTTGAAGGAAACCATAAAAGACGGGAGGCGATTCAACAGGGTATCCTTCAGCTATCTGGAAAAGACATGGCGTCATCTTCGGCTTCAGGAGGATGAGAAACCGAATATCATAAGCAAAGGGAAATTACTGGCCTATCTCAATCCTGTATCCCAGGTCCCCGTCGATGGAAATGGAGATGTCGAGCAGAGCCCGACACCAAAAAGGCGGCGGGTCGTGGATCGAGAGGATCTTCAGATATTACTGCCTTTCACCGACGAATCCGAAGAACTCTCCCGCTGGAAATGAAAGAAATCCGGTACTCGTTGATAACGGATGGCCCTTCCGATCAAGCGCTTATCCCTCTGTTGACCTGGACTTTAAGGAATTTTTTGACTGATTATGCTATTCAACCGCAGTGGGCCGATCTACGCCGACTGCCGAGACCACCCAAATTGCTATCGGATAGAATCGAAATAAGCCTGGAACTGTTCCCCTGCGATCTCTTATTCATACACAGAGATGCGGAGCGAGATACCTACGCGAGTCGAAAACGAGAGATCCAATCAGCATTACAGAGCGTCAACGAGACGGTCGAATTCCTATCCGTGTGTGTCGTCCCCGTTCGGATGCAGGAAGCCTGGCTCCTTTTTGATGAAAGCGCGATAAGACAGGCATCGGGCAATCCAAACGGAACCGATCGATTGCAACTGCCCCGGCTCGCAGAGATAGAAAGTGAACCCGATCCGAAACAGATTCTGCACTCCCTTTTGAAAGAAGCGAGCGGATTACACGGACGGAGACTCCGAGATTACCCGGTTTCCACCAGCGCACGAAGAGTCGCAGAATTCATTGAAGATTATTCACCTTTGAGGGTTTTGCCGGCTTTTAACGCGTTGGAGAAGGACGTAACCAACACTTTATCTATTGGAGGTTGGTTATGAATCTAATATTACTGGGCGTTAGCGGGGGAATCGCGGCGTATAAGGCGGCGGAGCTCGTTCGCCTTCTGATCCGGCGCGGCTACGAGGTCCACGTGGTGATGACCGCCAACGCCACGCGGTTCGTTGCGCCGCTCACGTTTCAGGCCCTCTCCGGCCACCCCGTCGGCGTGGACCCCTGGGATCCCCACTCCGAATGGGGCATGGCTCACATCGACCGGGCGCGGGAAGCCGACCTCTTCCTCATCGCGCCCGCCACCGCTGATCTCCTCGCCCGACTCGCCGCCGGGGTGGCCGACGACCTCCTCACCACCGCTGCCCTCGCCACCGACGCGCCCGTCTGGGTCTCCCCCTCCATGAACCCGAAGATGCTCGCCCACCCCGCCACCCGGGCCAACCTGCACACCCTCCGGGAGCGCGGCCTGCGCGTGCTGGAGTCGGGTGTGGGGGAGATGGCCTGCGGCGACGTGGGGCCGGGCCGCCTCCCCGAGCCGGAGCAGATCGCCGACGCGGTGGACCGCCACTTTTCCCAGGGCAAAGATATGGCGGGGCTGCGGGTCCTCGTCACCGCCGGTCCCACCCGCGAGTACCTCGACCCGGTGCGGTTCCTCTCCAACCCCTCCACCGGGCGGATGGGGTTCGCCCTCGCGGAAGCGGCGGCGGAACGCGGGGCGCGGGTGACTCTCCTCACCGGCGTTTCGGCCCTTCCGACCCCGCCCGGCGTGGAGCGAGTCGAGATCGAATCCGCCGAAGACCTGGGCCGGGAGATGCTCGCCCGGTTCCCGGAAACGGATTTCGTCATCGCGTCCGCCGCCGTCTCCGATTACACCCCCGCCGAGCGCGCCCCGAACAAGATCAAGAAGAAGTCCGATGAGCTGGTACTGCGCCTGAAGAAAGTCCCCGACGCCCTCGCCGAATTGGGAAAAAGGAAGAAAGAGGGGCAGGTTCTCGTCGGGTTCGCGGCGGAGACCGAGGACACCGAAGCCAACGCCTTGAAGAAACTCCGCGAGAAGAATCTGGACCTCATCGTCCTGAACGACATCCTCCAGCCGGGGGCCGGGTTCGCCGTCGAGACGAACCGCGTCACTCTTCTCGATGCTAAGGGTGGCCGGGAGGAACTTCCCCTCATGCCCAAGCGCGCCCTCGCCGACCTCATCCTGGACCGCGCCTCAGCATCAGATAGAGCGGTGGTTGCCGTTTCTCAGAAATAACGGCGCTATCGGAAATTGTATGGGTCGGTGGCGCCCCGGCGATTGAAATCGCAGGCTACAACGGCGCGAAGTCGGCCTGCGCCGACTTGAACTCTGCACTCCGCCCACACTCTTCTCTCGACCGCCCCGTATTAACTTCCCCTGAATGAGAGCGGTTACAGGCAGCGGCTTCAGTCTTTGGATTGTGCAGCAGCCAGCGCCGCTTTCGTCTCATTCAACTCTCGACGCAATTCCCCGATCTCCCCTTCCAGGTCTTTTCGCGCGTTCGCCTCCTGACGAGCCTGGGCATCCGCACGTATCGAATGGAGGTAAAGCCGATAACTGTGATACACGACGTATAGAGGGGCTGCCAGCAACACAGTGCAGGCGATGAAAGTCTCCATTTTCGGTCCTCGTGCTGCCTTCACTTGCTACGATATACTTACCGGGCGGTGCAATTCATTATACCCGCATACGGCAGCTGTTTCTCCCCATTGGCATGGCGATCCATTCGTTCGCAACTCACTCTTCCACGATCAATACGCAGTCGGGTCCCTCGGTGATCTCCCCAATAATAGCGGCGGCGAGGGTCCCGCGCTCGCGTAAACGCTCCGCCAGATCCCCTGCATGATCTTCCGCCACGCTGATGAGCAGTCCCCCGGAGGTCTGCGCGTCGTAGAGGGTCCAGCGGAGGGGTTCGGGGATCTCATCGCTCCAGCGGACGCACTCCCCCAGCCACTCGGCGTTGCGTTTCGTGCCGCCGGGGATCACTCCCTCTCCCGCCAGATCCCATACCCCATCCAGAACCGGCACGGCGGAGGCGGAGAGCCGCGCTCCCACGCCGCTGCCCCGCGTCATCTCCGAGAGGTGGCCGAGCAGCCCGAACCCCGTCACGTCGGTGACGGCGTGGATGGGCGACTCCCCCTTCCCCCGTTCCATCATCTCCCGGACGACTTCGGCGGCGGCAGCGTTCAGGGTCGTCATGTTCCGCACGGCGGCCTCAATCTGCCCCGGCGTTGCGCGGTCCCGCTTGATCGCCGTCGCGAGGATGCCGATGCCGAGCGGCTTCGTCAGCACGAGGCGGTCCCCCGCCCGCGCGCCGACGTTCGGGGTCATCCGCTCCGGGTGGACAAAGCCGATGCAGACGAGCCCGTACTTCGGCTCCTCGTCATCGATGCTATGCCCGCCGAGGATGGCGCACCCGGCTTCCTGCGCGACCTCCGCCCCGCCCCGGAGGATCTCCCCCAGCATGTCGAGCGGGAGGGACCGCGAGGGGTACCCCACGAGGTTGAGGGCGATCACCGGGCGCGCGCCCATGGCGTAGATGTCCGACAGCGAGTTCGCCGCCGCGATACGCCCGAAGTCGTACGGGTCGTCCACGACAGGCGTGAAGAAATCCACCGTCACGACCATCGCCAGGTCGTCGTGGATGCGGTAGACCGCCGCATCGTCGGAGGTCGCCGCGCCGACGAGCACGTTCGGATCGGTGATCTGGGGAAGCTGGCGCAGCACCTGCGCCAGGTCGGCAGGGCCGAGCTTGCAGGCTCAACCCGCGCCGTGCGAGAGCGACGTCAGGCGAGGAATCTCTCCGTTCGACACGCGATTTCTCCTTTCAAGTGGTCTGTCATGGTCACCCTATTATGGTGGAATATCCCCTGAAAACAGGAACACCTCCTCTCATGGGTGAGGAGGTGTTCACTGCCGCTGCGTTTTGGTAGCTGCTCATGCCGCCATTTCGCGCCTGAGCAGTGAGATCAAGGGCAGCGGCTCGGAAGGTCGGTATCCAGGCTCACGGAGACGCGAAGGATCTTGACCGCATCCCCGACGTTGACTTGCTGATCCCGATTCGCATCCGCCACCGCGCTCTGGGCCGGCGTCAGCAGTTCGATCCCGGCCACATGCTTCAGCACGAGAATCGCATCGGTCACGTCCAGGGATTTATCCCCGTTCACATCGCCCAGGCAGGGAGCGGCAACGGCGCCTTCCCGGCTGACGGCATTCGTCGTATAGATGAAATCGCCGGAAGCAGAGGAATTACCGTTCGCGGCATTCCCCGCCGCATAGAAGGTGACGTTGCCGCTCCCTTGCGGCGGCGCGGTCCACTGGAACGACCATGTCGGCCCGACGTCGGGCTGCCCCTCCGCAGTGCCCTGCGAGGTCTGAGCGATGTACTGGGGGGAAGTGACCGGCGGGCTGCCGATCAACTGAGTGTTCGCCGGATCGGTGACGGTGATCGTGCCGCCGCGCGAGTTGTCCGCCTTTTTCGCGGTGAGCTCAAAG
>JAHWJO010000378.1 GCA_019348365.1 Armatimonadota bacterium
CGAGCTGATCGAGGCGCGTTATTCGCTCCTGCCGGAGATGGGGCCGGGGAAGCTCCTGTTCGGGGACCTCCTCCTGCTCGGCAGCGTCATGGCCGCGCTGGTTCTCCTCCGCAGGTGGTGGATGCGACGGCGAACGCCCCGCCTCTCGCCCCCGGTGGAGTAGGACGTTTCATCTGCCGCCTTTCCCCTCGAAATCGGAGAAAATAGGACCGACAGAGAGGGGGGATGGGACTATGGTCCCGGTCCTCCGCCTTTCGTAACGCCTATCCTGAAGATGCAGGAGGCCCAGGCCTCCCCTCTCCAGCAACGGAAGATCGAAAGGGGCAACGGATGGAAACGAACGCTTCTCACCGAACGTCGGACTGCCGCTCGGACCTGATATGGCTTGCGGGATCGGGCGTGATGCTCTCGGCCTGCCCGGGGGCGCTGTACCTTCTCCTCTTCGCCTGGTTCGCGCAATGCGCCTCCGTCCCCACCGACTTCTCCCTCCTCCTCTTCGGGTGAGGGTGAGGGAGAAGTTGAAAGAGGACTCTGCGTTCCGGATTCAGGATCACAGGGGGCATGATCCTGAGCGAGCGCCGATCTCCCGGAAGGGGATGACAAGATGAAGGTGCAGGACACCATGCCGCCTGCCGGACCGGCTCTGTTCCATGATCGGCTCTCCTGGTACCTGGGGATCTCCGCCTACTGGTTTGCGACCAGCTTCAAATGGTTTCTCCTCTTCTTCCTGCTGCCCTACCAGCTCCTCGGGATCGTTCCCGGTGGGGAGAAGAACAGCTACTGGGGCCTGGTCGTCGCCGTCGGCGCGGTCGAGGCGATGGTCGGCCCGGCGCTGTTCGGCTACATGAGCGACCGGTGCCGGTCCCGGTTCGGGCGGCGGAGTCCCTTCATCGCCATCGGAGCGGCCCTGACCGCCCTCGCCCTCCTGTTTCTGGGCAGCGCGGGGCAGTTCTGGATGGTGGTGCTGGGCTACCTCTTCCTCCAGATCTCGGACGACGTGGCGACCGGCCCCTACGCCGCGCTGGTGCCCGACCGGGTGCCGGAGGCGAACCGGGGCCGCGCGAGCGGGGTCATGGGCTTCCTCCAGCAGGTCGCCCAGATTGCGGCGGCGGTCGTGGGGCTCGCGCTCTCCCAGAACATTTTCCTCGTCTACGCCATCATCGCCGTCATCAACCTCGTCTGCGCGGTCATCGTGATCCTGACCGTGCGGGAAGGACAGGTGGAAAGGCCGGCCTCTCCTTCCGCAAGGTACGCGGGCGGGGAGGAGGAATCCGTGGCGCGAAGGCGAGGGTTCCTGGAGCGATGCGCTCGCGGGGCGCGGCAATGGATCTCCCCCTGGAGGAGCGCCGATTTCCGGTGGGTCTGGTTCACCCGGTTCCTGAACGCCCTCGGCTTTTACATCATCCAGTTCTACCTCGTCTACTACCTCACCGACAACGTCCGGGAGTTCCGCCTGCTGGGCCGCCCCCTTCAGGATGCGTTCCAGGCATCCGTCGTGCTCGCCCTTCTCATTTCCCTGGCGGGAGCGGTGAGCGCCCTCGTCGGGGGGAGGCTCGCGGACCGGATCGGGCGCAAACGCGTCGTCGTCTACGCCGGATGCCTGATGTTCGTCACCCTGATCCCGTTCTCGCTGATCCCCAACTACACGGTCACCCTGCTCCTCGCCCCGATCTTTGGGGCCGGGTACGGGGCGTACCTCTCCGCGACGTGGGCGCTCGCGGCGGACATCCTGCCGAACCCGGAGGACGCCGCCAAAGACATGGGGATCTGGCAGATGAGCGTCGCCACCCCGCAGGTATTGACCGGCTTCGTCGGGGGCCTGATCGACCTGGGAAACCGCATCCAGCCCGGACGGGGGTACACGCTGGCGTTCTTCCTGGCATCGTTCGCCTTTTTGGCGGGGGCCCTCATGATCCGGCGCGTGAAGGGATCTACATGATGCGAGCCGGGGTATCCTTTAGCGAACCGGGGAGGGGATTCCGATGAACCGATGCCTCTTTATCGCGAACACGCACTCCGGCGGCGGGCGTGAAGCCAGGACTTTGGAGACGCGCCTGCGGCAACTCTCCCGCCCCGGCGTCCAATACGATCTCCGGTTCACCGAGCGGCCCGGCCATGCCGAGGAGATCGCGCGGGTCTCCGCCGCCGACTACGACGTGCTGGCGGCGGTGGGGGGGGACGGCACCGTCGGGGAGGTGGCGACCGGCATCCTCTCCTCCGCCCGCCCGGAGACCCCCTTGGGAATCCTGCCACGCGGCACCGGGAACGATGTCGCGCTCTCGCTGGGCATCCGGGACTGGGAGACGGGCCTGGCGGCGCTCCATGAGGATCGCACCCGCCCGCTGGACGCGTGCGAAGTCACCTACATGGCGGGCGGGGGGGAGCGCAAGCGCCTCGCGCTGGTGGGGGCGGGGGTCGGGTTCCCGGCGCGGGTGACGGTCACGGCGTCGAAGCGGGTGAAGCGGTTGCTGGGCAAATGGGGCTACACCTACGCGACCGTCGTCGCTGCGCTCGGCTACCGGTGCGCCGAATTTCACCTGGAGATCGACGGGCGCGCCGAGGACCGAAAGCTGTTCCTGCTGGCCGTATCGAACCTGGAGCGCACCTCCGGGCAGACGATGCGGATCGCCCCCGGCGCGCGGTACGACGACGGCCTGCTCGACGTGATCCTCGTCCGGGAGGCCGGGACCTTCCGCCTGCTCAGGAAGCTGACGAGCCTCGCAGACGGCTCCCACATCCATCTGCCGGAGGTGGACTACTTCCCCGCGCGGGAGATTCTCGTGAGCAGCCCCGCTCCCGTGGGCCTGATGATCGACGGGGACCTCGTCGGGACGACCCCCGCCCGCTTCCGGGTGCTCCCCGGCGCGCTCCGGATGAAAGCGGGATCGCCTCCCTCCTCCGGAGGTGCTTCATGAGCCGAAGTGAAAAGGTGGACGTGATCCTCCCCGCCAGCGGGCGCATCGGGGGGGAGTTCGCTCGTGAAGCGGGCGTGACCGTCAAGGCGCTGATCGAGTTCGGGGGGGAGACCATGCTGGGTCGAACCGTCGATCTCCTGCGGGAGACCGGGCGGGCGGACCGGATCGTTGTGATCGGGCCGGGGGATCTGGCGAGGCATCCCGCCGTGCGGGGGGCGGACGCCGTCCTGCCGGAAGCGGACTCCGGCCCGGCGAACATCCTGCGGGGGCTCCAATGGCTCCACGAAGCCCACGGGGAGCGTTTCCCCGAACGGGTGCTGATCCTGACGACGGACCTGCCGTTCCTGACCGGCCCCGCCGTCACCGGGTTTCTGGATGCGTGCCCGAACGAGGTGGAGGTCGGTGTCCCGATCATCGAGCGGGAGGCGTTCCGAGCGAGGTTCCCGAAGACCGGCAACGCGTACGTCCGGCTGCGGGAAGGGCACTGGACGCTGGGCTGCGCCTTTCTGGTCAACCCGGAGATCCTGGTTGCACGGCAGGGCCACATCCAGCGGGCGTTCGATGCCCGGAAGAGCCGGCTTTCCATGGCGCGCCTGCTCGG
Source organism: Armatimonadota bacterium (assembly GCA_019348365.1). Lineage (GTDB taxonomy): Bacteria > Armatimonadota > DTGP01 > DTGP01 > JAHWJO01 > JAHWJO01. The sequence continues at coordinate 3,517 of JAHWJO010000378.1, forward strand.
TCTCGGGTTCCTCCTCCGCTACCTGACTCGGAGGTTGACCGTCGGGCAGATCGAAAACAAGTGTCAGGAGGTCCTGGGCTGCACGGGCGGGGCGGTGTACGGCTGCGCGCCGGAGCTGGCCTTCGACATCGACCTGCCGGAAGAGTACCGATACGCCGCCGCCCTCCTCGCCGACGAGGTTTCCCGTAGAGGTGAACAGGAGAGACGATGAAATCGAACCGCACCGTTCTCGGCTGGGCACTGTACGACTGGGGAAATTCGGCGTTCTCCCCCTCGGCGATGAACCTGCTGCTGCCGTTTTACCTCAAGTCCGTCTTCCCGGAGGAGGGCGCGCTCTTCCCCTGGTTCGGGGGACCGGCGCAGCTGCCCTCCGATGTCGTGTGGGCCTATCTCGTCGCGGGGATCGCCTTCGCCAGCGCCGTCCTCTCCCCCATCCTCGGGGCCGCCGCCGACCTCCGGGGGACCCACAAGCGGGGGCTCCTGACCTTCACCCTGTTCGGCTGCGTCGCCACGGCGGCGCTCGCCCTGACCGGGTCCCTCCCGCTGGCGCTGGGGTGGATCGGCATCGCGGTGCTCTGCTTCAGCCTCAGCCAGGTCTTCTACAGCTCCATGCTCCTCGACATCGCCCCGAAAGAGGAGCACGACCGGGTCTCCAGCTACGGGTCCGCGTGGGGGTATGCGGGCGGCGGAACGGTGATGGCCCTGTGCATGTTCCTCCTCATGTTCCACCAATCGCTGGGGCTGGAGTCGGTAGCGGCCGCGTCCCGTTTCGCCTTCGTAGCGATTGCCGGGTGGTGGGCATTTTTCACCCTCCCCCTGTTGCGATGGGTGCCGGAAACGGTTCCGGCGGCGCGGGAATCGGTGGAAAAAGTTTCGGTGGCCCTCAGCTTCAAGCGCCTCTGGCAGACACTGACGCACCTCCGTCGCTACCGGCAGCTCCTCCTTTTCCTCATCGCCTACCTGCTCTTCAACGACGGGATTCAGACGGTGCTCAACATGGCGGCCCCGTTCGCGCATCGCGTTTTGCAGATGAGCGAGCAATCCATGGCGGGGTGCCTGTTGATGGTGCAGGGGATGGCGCTGTTCGGCGCGATCCTGTTCGGGAGGCTGGCCGGCCCGCTGGGGGCCAAGCGCACGATCACGGTCACGCTGACGATCTGGCTCGGCATCCTGCTTTACGCCTACCGGATCCAGACGCAGACGGAGTTCTGGGTGATGGCCGCGCTGGTGGGGCTGGTGCTGGGCGGGACGGCCCCCCTCGCCCGGTCGATGTTCGCCGGGTTCGTGCCGCCGGACCGCGCGGCGGAGTTCTTCGGGTTCCTCACCGCCAGCAGCAAGTTCGCCTCGTTCATCGGCCCGCTCGTCTACGGGATGGTGCTGAACGCCACCGGGGACGCGCGCCCGGCAATCCTTTCGATGGCGGTCCTCTTCGTGTTCGGGATCCTGGTGCTCTCGCAGGTGGACGTGGAGAAGGGGCGCGAGGAGGCGTTGGTATCAGTAGGCAGTAGGCAGTAGGCAGTAGGCAGTAAATGAGCGGTGATATTACTCCGCGTGCAAAGATTTCATGAGGCC
>JAHWJO010000379.1 GCA_019348365.1 Armatimonadota bacterium
TTTTGTCCGTCGATCCGCTTTTTTCTCTTTAGATATCAATTCTCCTGGATCAGGTGATCGTCAGTCCGAAATCTCCCCGGTGGCCGGATGGACCTCCACGGCGCGGCGGGTGCCGAGCATGCCTCCCAGCGCGCTGGCGATCAGGCCCAGGACCATCGCGAGCAGCGCCCCCAGGGCGGCGTTCCGCGTCACGGCGGCGGCGTTCGCCAGCGCTTCGGGAGAGATGTTCGGGGCGGCCTGGCCCGTCACCGCCATGTTCGACGCGTTCGAGAGGGCTTCCCGCACCTGCGCCGGGTCGATGCTGAGCATGGAAGCGAAGTTGCCCAGCGAGCCGAACAAAGCGCCGATCCCGGAGCTGGCGAGCCACAGGGTCAGCGGCACGGCGAGCAGGAACACCATCGCCCCGTTGAGTGCCCCCCAGGAGCGGCTGAACGTCGCGGCGGTGCGGCCCGCGATCCACCCGCCGAGGAAGAAAGCGACCAGGGCGGAAACCGCGCTCCAAATCGTCATGTACTGTGAAAAGTTCGCCGCCGACACTTCAAATGGGTTGGCTGCGTTAAGGTTGATCGTCGTCAGGCCGGTCGCGATGCCGAGCAGGCTGAAGAGCATCTGCGCGGTGATCGCCGCCACCAGCCCGGCGATGATGGCGCTCCAATGCACCCGATCTTTCAGAATATTCAGCGCGGGCTGTATCTCGACGTCTCGGGTGAGGTCCGCAGCGTTCTCGCGTTCGATACGGACTCGGGAATCTCCATAAGCACTATCCATCGTCGCCTCCTTTGAAATGAGGAGAATCTCCAGAGCAGAGAGCTGCTCGATTATGTTCGATTATGTCATGTTATACTTTCCCGTCAGGACTTAATTGAAACGTTTTTATCGGAAGTCCGTATCCTTTCCTTCTCCGGCGGTGCGACCGCTCCGCCCCCCCCGATGCTGGAGCCCATGATTAAGGGAGAGCAACCGGGGTAAAAGGGATGTGAAGGATTCCCTTCGAGCGACCTCTAAATGGGATTTCCTGTCATATCATCGGGAGGAGGGGAGGTCACGCATGGAAGATGCATTAACTGTAGAGAAGCACCGTGAGGGAGAGATCGGCATCATCACCGCGAAGGGGGACGTGGATATGGGTACGCTGCGCCCTCTCCGGGATGCAGTCCGTGAAGTGGCGGCTGATGGGGCGGTCCATATCGTGCTGGATATGCGGCAGGTGGATTACATGGACAGCTCCGGCATGTCGATCATCATGACCGCGCGGAAGCTGACGAGCGAGCACAACGGGGAAGTGTACCTGATCTTCCCGATCGGGAGCGCGGGCCGCGCCCTGGAGCTGGTCAAGGCCCACCACTTAGTCGAGGTGGCGGACAGCCCCGAGGAGGCCGTGAAGGCGTTGAACGGGGGAGCCTGAACCGACGGAACGACTTCGCCGCCCGTACATGGAGTCACCTTGCCGCCCGGGCCGGAGCGTGAAATCCTCTATCGATCCTACTTTTCGATATAGATCGGATTGGAGAAGATCCAGGGGCGCAGCGCATCCGGGCGCTTCTTCAGGAGATCGCCCAATGTCTCTTTGTTGACGCGGCGGGGCAGCTTCAACGTGCGCTTGCGGCTCTTCACGAGGTGCGCTTCCGCGCGGTACGCCCCCGGCTGAGTCGCCCGGTACTCCAGCGCCGGCCCTTCCGTTGCGGCGACCTCCCGTCCATTACGGATCAGCCGGAGATAGGCGGAGCGGCCTTTGGGGGCGAAGATCCGGAACAACGCTTCCTTCTCCAGCTTGAGCGTTTGGCCTATGGTCGCCGCGCGGCCCCCTTCACGCGCCGTAAAACCGAAGTCCGGGGCGGAACCCGCCTGGGTGTAGGCCATGTAGAGCCGCCCGTTTCGCAGGGCGTCGTACACCAGCGCTTTATCCTGCTCCAGGTTGCCGGTCAACGGCTTCGGCGTGAGGATGTAGGTCGCCACCGCTTCAAAAGCCTGCCGGTAAGACGGAATCTTGAGGATCTTACCGCCGGCTTCGATCCGGGCGTGGGCATCCACCGAGGCGATCCCGACCACTTTCTTCCCCTCCGATAGGAGGCGGTCCCACAGCTTCAGCTCCGGTTCGACCGGGTTGTCGGTCCACCGGTTGAGCACGGCATCCGGTTTGGAAGCGTAGAGTCGCGCCAGCTTGAGGAGTTCATTGAGGCTGCGACGGGGCGCCTTCGCGTGCATGGCGGTCCGGAGGTCGTCGTCCACGAGCGCCGCGAGGTTGATCACCTCGATCCCGGTGTAGCCGGTGACCTTCCAGTCCGTCCAGCGCCACGACTCCGCCATCGGATGCGCGATGAACGCCATGCCGCCCGCTTTCCGGACGGCCTGAAGGATCGGCTGGGGTGTCGTTGCGTCCCATTTGAACGAGCCCGGCACACCAAGAGCCAGGAGGTGACCGCTGTCGGTCGTGACCTCGGCATCGACGAGCACGAGCACCGATCCCCAGTACCGCTCGTTGCCCTTCTGAAACGGGAGCAGGGTGTTATGGTCCGTTGTAATGACGAATTTCAGCCCCGCCGCCTTCGCCGCCGCCGCAACCTCCTTGAAGCTCCCGCTCCCGTCCGAGTAGGTGGTATGGACGTGAATCGCTCCGGGGTAAGCGTAGCGGGCCTCCTGAGCGTGCGCCGCATTCCAGGCGATGAAAAGCAATAAAGTCCAGATCGAGAGTCTCACAGTTAACCTCCGCGTACTGTCTTACCCTGAACCGGTCTTTCCCGCACCGGCCCGCGTCGTACCCGGCCCGATTGCCGGAGGTACGGTCTCCGGCGGCACAGGAGTGAGAATCACCCATGCAGGGGGGTCCTCTGCGCCTGTTGAACTGTTAAACCCGGTTTCCCGACACGAGTATCCGCTGGTACATGCGTGATGGAGACTCCGTTGGTCCCTCCCGAAAGGAGTAAAAGATGATCCGATCCCCCCTTCCCCTCACGTCCCTCCGGGGATCTCTCTGCAAAAGCGTGATGCTCGCCAGCTGCCTGGGCTTGATGGGCGTCTTCTTCGCCACCGGCACTTCGGAGGCGGACGGAACCGAAGCGAAGGCCCCGAAGACGGGCAAGCCCGCCCCCTCCCGCTGGATCTCCCTGTTCAACGGGAAGAACCTCCAGGGTTGGACCCCCAAGATCAAGGGATATGAGGCGGGGGTGAACTTCGGGAACACGTTCCGGGTGGAAAACGGGGTGCTGAAGGTCTCCTACGACGCGTACCCTCAATTCGACGGGAGATTCGGGCATCTGTTTTACAGGCATGCCTACTCCCATTACCGCCTGCGCCTGCAGTACCGGTTCGTGGGCGAGCAGAGCCCCGGCGGGCCGGGATGGGCGCTCCGGAACAGCGGAGTCATGATCCATGGACAGTCGCCGGAAACCATGAGCAGGGGCCAGGAGTTCCCCGTCTCCATCGAGGTGCAGCTGCTCGGGGGCAGCGGCAAGGGGGAGCGCCCCACCGCCAACCTCTGCACGCCGGGGACCCACGTCGTCATGAACGGCAAGCTCTTCACGCCCCACTGCACCAATTCGCGCTCGGAGACCTATCACGGCGACTCGTGGGTGAACCTGGAGCTGGAAGTGAACGGGAACGGCGTGATCCGGCATCTCGTCAACGGGAAGCCCGTACTCGAATACGAGAAGCCGCAACTGGACGAGAACGACCCCGATGCCCGGCGGCTGATCGAGAGCGGAAAGAAGACGGACGGGAAGATCATGCTTCGGGAGAAGATGATTCACGGCGGGACGATCTCCCTCCAGTCCGAGAGCCACCCCGTCGAATTCCGCCGGATCGAGCTGCTTCCGCTGGATGCGCCCGGCAAAAAGATCCCGGTGAACTAAGATCCGGCGGAAACGGATGCCAGCCGGTCCGGCGATGAAGATCGGAAATTTTACCACACCCCCGCCATGCCCACGAACGCTTACCGATGATCTACACCCCCACACCGATGCGATGAAAGGGAAAAGATGTCCTCGAAAACGATTGGGCTGAGTGATGACCTGCACCGCTATCTGCTCTCCGTCACCTGGGAGGAAACGGACCTGCTCCGCCGCCTGAGGGAAGAGACGGAGGCGATGCCGATGGGGCGGATGCAGATCTCCGCCGAACAGGGGCAGTTCATGCGGCTGTTGATCGAGTTGTTGCAGGCGAAGAAGACCCTCGAAGTGGGGGTGTTCACGGGATACAGCTCGCTCGTGGTCGCCCAGGCGATGCCCCCGGAGGGCCGGGTCGTCGCCTGCGACGTGAGCGAGGAGTGGACCTCCATCGGAAGACGGTACTGGGAGGAAGCGGGGGTAGCCTCCAAAATCGACCTGCGCCTCGGCCCGGCGGTGGAGACCCTGCAAAAGCTGGTCGATTCGGGGGAGGCCGGGACCTTCGATTTCGCGTTCATCGACGCGGATAAGAGCAATTACGGCCGCTATTACGAGATGGCGCTCCAACTGGTCCGGCCACGCGGCCTGATCGGGTTCGACAACACGCTCTGGGGGGGCCGGGTGGCCGACCCGTCGGTGCAGGACGAAGACACGCAGGCTCTCCGCTCCCTCAATGAGACGATCCACCGGGACGAGCGGGTGACCTCCAGCATCGTCCCCATCGGGGATGGATTGACTCTGGCGTTGAAGCGCGGCTGATCCTCCCGTACCCTTATACCTTTTGGGTAGTGGATCAGATGGGAAGGAGGTTCTCGGCTTGCGGGAGCGGGTGGACCTCTCCCCCTGCCCCTCCCCGACGCGGGGAGGGGAGCCGAATCCGTTAACGGATCGATTACTTCCGTATTGTACCCTTCTCCCACTCTGAACCACTGCTACTTTTTGATGGTCATTTACGATTGACGGATACGTTGATGGGCAGAAAGGAAAGCCGTTTGTCGTCCCTCCTTCCCTCCTCCTTCGGGATCGTCCACTCCCCTCCCCCGTCGTACGGAATAGTCCGGTTTCTGGGGAGCATGGCCGCTATCGGCCTGGCGGGGCTTATCCCCGCAGCGGCGGCGCAGACGGGGGCGGACTGGCCCTCGGTGGCGGGCGATCCGGGCGGGTCGCGCTACTCCACCCTCCGGCAAAACCATCGCGGGAACGTCCG